>NZ_JAVKEA010000121.1:0-21678 GCF_040221695.1 Coleofasciculus sp. E2-BRE-01
ACAAATGACAAATGACAAATGACAAATGACAAATGACAAATGACAAATGACAAATGACAAATGACAAATGACAAATGACAAATGACAAATGACAAATGACAAATGACAAATGACAAATGACAAATGACAAATGACATAAGACTATTCCCCAATTTCCGCCAATTCCAACCAACGTTCTGTGGCTGTATCAATAGTATGAGTCAAGGTTTCTAATTTCTGATAAAGTTCCTGCACCTGATCCACTTTACCAGGAGATGAATTATACAGCGCTTTCTCCACCTCTGCCTTCTCCGCTTCCAGTTGGGGAATTTTATCCTCTAATTCTTCAAACTCACGCCGTTCCCAATTAGAAAGCCGACGCGGTTTCCCATTACCAGACGATTGCGTCTTCGGTGTTTCCCCATTTACAGATGTTTCTGATTTCTGTTGCATCTTAGCATTGGCTTCAGCCGATGCTGCTTCCGCTTCCTTGTAATCCAGATACACAGAATAGTTGCCCGGATACTGACGCAGAATTCCTTCTGATTCTAAGGCAAAAATTTTGTTGACGGTGCGATCTAAAAAATAGCGATCGTGAGATACCACAATCACACAGCCATTGAAATTTTCCAGGTAATCTTCCAATACTGAAAGCGTTTGCACATCTAAATCATTGGTCGGTTCGTCCAAAATTAGCACATTGGGAGCGCTCATTAAGACACGCAACAAAAATAGGCGGCGCTTTTCTCCCCCAGACAATTTATGAATGGGAATATATTGTTGATCCGGTGGAAACAGAAAACGCTCCAACATTTGCGAAGCCGTAATCAGCGTTCCATCCCCAGCTTTCACATATTCTGCTACTTCTTTGAGGTAATCAATCACTCGTTGATTTTCATTGATTGCCGCTAATAAATCATCAGAATGCTGGTCAAAATAGCCGAAGTGAATCGTTGCGCCAATATCCACTTCACCCGAATCAGGCTCAATCCGCCCAGTGATAATATCCATTAACGTGGATTTACCACTACCATTTTCGCCAATAATGCCAACCCGATCATCGGCACTAAATTCGTAGGTAAAGTTTTGGATTAACGTGCGATCGCCGTATCCCTTAGAGACATTCTCTAACTCAATTACTTTATTGCCAATCCGACGGCTGGCTGTAGAAATATCGACTTTGCCTTGAGCCTGTTTAAACTCTTGATCCTGCATCTGATGGATGCGATCAATTCGCGCTTTCTGCTTCGTACTCCGCGCTTTCGGACCTCGTTTGAGCCATTCCAACTCTCGCCGCAATACATTCTGATGTTTCCGTTCTTGACTGATGGCAGTTTCTTCGGCGAGGGCTTTTTTCTCTAAGTAGTAGGCATAGTTGCCATTGTAGGTATAAATATCACCTCGGTCAATTTCAATAATCCGATTCGTGACTTGATCCAAAAAATAGCGATCGTGGGTAATTAATAGAATGGCTCCCGGATAAGATTTTAAATATCCTTGTAACCATTCCACCGACATGGCATCTAAATGGTTGGTGGGTTCATCCATCAATAAAACATCGGGTTCTGATAGTAACGCTGTCGCCAAGGCGATGCGCTTGCGATAACCTCCGGATAAATTACCAATTGGTGTATCAAAGTCTTGAATTCCTAACTTCGTGAGGATAACTTTGGCACTGGTTTCTAAGTCCCAAGCACCTAGAATTTCGATGCGCTGTGTCACCTGAGATAAACGTGCCATAACTTGTTTATCGTCTGAATTTCGTGCCAATTTGTGGGATAATTCCTCATAATCCCGGATGAGTCTCATCTGTTCACCACTATCGGCAAAAATCTGTTCTAATACGGTACGATTTTCATCTAAGTCAGGTTGTTGGGGTAAGTAGGCAATTCTCGCGCCGGGATTGACCAGAAATTGACCACCATCAATGGGTTCGAGTCCAGCAATCATTTTTAATAGAGTGGATTTTCCCGATCCATTTGTACCGATTAAGCCGACTTTATCGTTAGCATCGAGGCTAAAGCTGGCATCTTTGAGGATTTCTTTAATGCCAAAATCTTTTTTAACGGATTGCAGCGTGAAGATACTCATTAAATTTCCAAGTTGATCCTATTTCTAAATTTGCCCTATTTATTGATTGATGGGAAAACAGTGTGTGCGTCTCTGCACGTAAAACTGTTTCATGTCATGTGCAGTTGTATCGTTTGTCTATCATACCTGTAGTTATTGGGACAAAAACCTTACTCTTCTATTCTTTTACCCTTTTACCCCTTCCCCACTCTATACAACCAATGTTACCGGATTTGATATTATCCCTCATCCTTATTTTCACGCTAACACGTTCACATTAAATTCGCGATCGCAACACAGACAGATCCCCGACTTCTTGAAGAAGTCGGGAATTTTGCTTAAGGCTGTAGTAAGTTGACACGGATAGCTACGTCTCCTCCCCGATTCTGCTGCACTCGGTTTGTGTCACCTGATGGCGATAGCTAAATAGTTGTTCAAGTTGGGCGTCTACCCACCAACCCAACAGCCTCTCGACTAGCCATCCTCCCGGTAATCCATATTCAATCCTATCGGTTAAGCGGGTTTTGCCTGCTTCTGGACTAAATTGGTGGCGATGAACCCAATACGCCATCGGTCCTTCCTTCTGTTTATCAGTAAAGATGGAATAGGGTTCGCATTCAATGTGAATCGCTACCCAGCGCAGCGGAATTAGACCAACAAATAGACGAAATTCCGAAATCGCACCCACACCTAACCCACCCTCGCGACGTACAACCTGAACAGGTTGCCAAGGCGGAGTAAGTCGTTCTAGGATATCTAGACGCTCGTGAAAGTTCCAGACAACCTCCACGGGTGCGTCAATGAGCGTGGACTTGCGATAGTGCAACATAAAACTATTATCACTGATTTTTCAGGTTGATTCCCAGCGCGTTGAACTTGGCACGATCTAGGGTATCGTGATGTCATACTCATAAGTTTTGTCTAAGTTCAGTATCAAGTTACACAATACGTCAACGCGATCGCTAACATCTCGTTTCCATACTGAAAACAGCACAGTCAACAGCGTTGAAAACAGGGAATTGGGGGATTTATGACACGGAATTTGACCAAGCTGCAACTGACGAACATCGGCTGGACAGATGGTTTTGCTATTTGGCGAGTCCGGAACCTGAATGATATCGATATTTGCTATAACTGGGATGTTTATGAAACTGGTCAGGCGGGTCAGGGGATTGCTTTAGCCAAATACGATGTATTTTTCTACACGTCTTTAGTCAGAGGACCAAATACAGCGAGAGTATTAGTCAATGGTATCCAGCAAATGGTTAAATCCGCCCATTTAAACTATGCATTTTATCACAGCATTGAACCCCTGCCTGAACCCATTCCTCCTAGTTTAGAACTCCAGAGTCTTGACCAAAAACAGCTTTGTGTAATGATTTAAGTGGTAACAACTAAAGTTAACGGTGGGGAGCGTCATTCGTCATTTGTCATTTGTCATTTGTCATTCGTAAGAGTTTGAGGCTTGTTTACAAAACAAGCGTGAGCGTGCCGTTTTCTTTTGTCCGACTACTTATCAAATCGCTAATCACTCATTATAGCCATGCAACAGTTAGAGAAGAAACTAACACTGAAAGAATTTCTGGCAATGCCAGAGTCAGATGTAACTCACGAATTAGTCAAGGGCGAGGCAGTACCAAAAATGTCACCAAAACGATTTCATTCAGCTTTGCAGAAGACATTGTTATTTATCATCGATAAGTGGTGTCAGGGAAAAGGTGAAGTTTACCCAGAATGGGCGATCGCGTTAAAACGTCGGGGTAAAGACTGGGTTCCTGTGCCAGATTTAACCTATATTTCTTATCAGCGACTACCGACAGACGTGATGGAAGATGAACCTTGTCCAGTTCCCCCAGAATTAGCCATTGAAATTATTTCACAGGGACAAAGATTTGGCACATTGATCGAGAAAGCCACCGATTATCTAGAAGCGGGAGTCTTACGAGTTTGGGTTGTCGATCCCCACGCCAGAAGTATCACCGTTTTCTATCCCGATGCGCCACCGCGAACCTATACGAAAGATATGGTGATCACCGATTCGTTGTTTGAGGGATTAGAATTGACACCGCAGCAGGTATTTGGCGAAGCGAGATTACCTGAGAAGGATTAATCTGCTTTTGAAACTTTATAGCTTGGGTATTTTTTCCTTCTGCCATCTTCTGCCTTCTGCCTTGTTCCAGGTAGTTGATCTATGTTAGGGCTTGCTGCATGAGTGTTGAAACTATTGCCTATTGCCTATTTCCTATGACACCTCTCCCCAGCACAAGACTTATTCAGCAGCCCCTATGTTACTTAGGGCTTGCTGCACAAAGCCCAAACCGCAAAACCCATCAATACTTTGAGCTTTATTGACAGAGGGTTTGATTCAAGGAAATCGGCTAGCATCCTTCAAATATATGGCATCACCTTGCTCAAGAAAAATGTACCCTTGCTCCCCCAGCTCCCCCAGCTTCCCCAGCTTCCCCCGCTCCCCCTCACCACAAGACTTATTCAGCAGACTCTACTTACTCACCAGGCGGTTGGGTAAACCTCACCCCCCAACTCCAGCAGTCACGCTAGGATCTTTACAGAAGTTTACAATCTTAGCGTAACCATGATTAATCTGATCGAATCCACCAAAGACTACTGGAGAAAGCTTGACGAGTTAGAAGCCGCCTACAAGCAAGGCGATGTCTCCATTGAGGAAGTTGATGTTAGAGTGGCTCAACTCATGGATGAACTTGGTCATGAACGTAGAGTAACTTTACGTTCCATAAGGCAAAGTATACTTCGGCTTTGGCAAGAACAACGCGAAACTCTCATTGGCTTCGCCTTTCTAGCAATTTTGACTTATGCTTGGTTCATCTTCAATTAGGCTAAGTCGGTGGAGAAACTTAAAGTGAATGATACTGACTGGTATGCTGGTGGGTAATGCCCACCCTACTAGGCTGGCAAGCTTAAAGTTGTGGGTAAAATTTTTCTGGATCGCTACTCTCATAAGGGTCCCTTGAAAATACTTGACCACCGTTTTAACCTTGCCACGCTACTACGGCATGTCCGTTGATTTCCACCACTATACTTATACCCAGTTATCGGAAAAATAGGTGAATATCTCATGGAAAAAGCGACATTTGGAGCAGGCTGTTTTTGGGGAGTAGAGGCGGCATTTCGTCGATTAAATGGCGTTACTTCTACATCCGTCGGCTATATGGGAGGACATTTTGAGAACCCTTCCTATTTGGATGTTTGTGCCAGAATTACTGGACATGCAGAAGTGGTGCAAGTCGAGTATGACCCGTCTCAGATTTCTTACAATGACTTGCTGAATGTTTTTTGGTCAATTCATGATCCTACCCAATATAATCGTCAGGGACCCGATCGCGGCGAACAATACCGCTCGGTTATATTTTTCCACAATCCTGACCAGGAGAAAATAGCCAGAGACTCAAAGCGCAAACTTCAGATGTCTGGTAAGTATGACCAGGATATTATGACCGAAATTAAACCCGCTTCTGATTATTATTTCGCCGAAGAGTATCATCAGCAGTATTATGAGAAGAAAGGACGACCTTAATTGTCATTCGTCATTCGTCATTCGTCATTCGTCATTCGTCATTCGTCATTTGTCATATCATGTCCTAACGATTGCCCATAATTGCAATGCTGTAATGACAGGGGTTTCAGGCGTTTTTATTAGAGGTGTTTGACCGAACATGATATCAGGTAATAATTGGGTTCGTAGTAGGGAACCTTAGCCCTAGATCCGGTTGGGTTGAGCGAAGTCGAAACCCAACCTACAACCTATTCCATCACTGTAGCTTTGCCACGCTACTACGGTTGCTAGAACTAACTGGGTTGGTTTTCTAGCTGGATGACGACTTTAACGTTATACTCCTCTTCAAACACGACTTTTTTATCCTCTAAACTCCAAACTTCTAAGGCACAGGTATCATTGGGATCTACAGGTGTCAGACGCAAGCACAACTCTTTGTCCTCTGGTATATAGTGGCAGCGTATTTGGGAAATTGCTCCAATCTGTCGGCGATCTAGGGCAACAGCTAAACGTAATAAAGGACTGATTTCTTTGACTAGATGTCGATAGTATTTGTTGGGTAAATTACTGTAATTGTCGTGCTTTTTCTTGGGTGAACTCTTGCGATGGTAGCGAGCCAGGTTAGCAATCACTTCAATTTCAATATCGGTGAAACCCAGTAATTCGCCGTTGCGAATTAGGTAATAGGAATGCTTGTGATGTGAAGAATGACTCACATACAAACCGCAATTATGCAAAATTGCCGCCGCCCACAACAATTCTCGTTCTTCATTTCCCCAATTGTGTAGCTGTCCTTTAGTTTGGTTAAATAAGCTAACGGCAAAGTTAGCCACCCGTTCACTAGAGGCTAAATTAACGTGATATTTTTGCGCGACTTTAATGATATTGCGTTTGCGAACTTCGCCTTGATACCGCAGTCTGTCTTCAATTAAGCCTTGGGAAAGCATCCAGTCTACGATGACTCCCTCTCGCAAAGCGCGTTCCCCGACGGTGAGAGACTGAATGTCTAACATCGTCATGGCTTCTAGTAAAATAATTGCACCTGCAACGATAATTTCGGCTCGTTTATCCGCCAGTCCAGAGAGTTTTTCCCGTTCAGCACAGGTGAGTGAAGTGAGTTGTTTTACGATATCCTTGAGGTCATTGCGGTTGAATTCGTAACCATTCAGGGGACTGGGTATCACCCCTAAGTTTTCTTTGGCGTGAAGGGCAGCTAGGGTTTCAATTGTCCCCGATGTGCCGACTAAACGGGGTTTTTCTCCGGGTTCGATATTGGCTAAAATATCTTCAACGGCGCGTTCGATTCGTCCCCGAATATAGGCTTGTAAATATTGAAACTCGCGATCGCTAATCGGATCGGTGGTAATGAATTCGCGGGTCAAGCGTACTGCACCGACTTTGGTGCTAGTGAGGGAACGGGGGGCGTGACTGTCGCCTAAGATTAATTCCGTTGAACCGCCACCAATATCGATGATGATATGAGGCTGGTTGTTAAACTCCATTCCCGACAAAACGCCCAGATAAATCCGCCGCGCTTCTTCTTGACCGGAAATTAGGTTGACAAATAACCCCAACTGTGAATCAACTTGCTGTAAAAAGGCGCGTCCATTGGGGGCTTCCCGTACCGCACTCGTCGCCACAGCAACCAGCTGATCGGCTTGGAAGCTTTTCGCTAACTCCTGACAACGTTGCAACGCCGCGATCGCACGTTTGATGGCTTGGGGGGTTAAATTTCCGGTGTGGGGATCACGTTCCCCCAGTCGCACCGTATCTTTTTCTTTCGCGATAATCGTAAACGAAGGAAGCGTCGGGTCAATCCGGACGATGACCATGTGAATCGAATTCGTGCCAATATCAATGGCAGCCAGAATGCGATCATTGTCTGTGGTTGGAGTCGAAACTCCTGCTGAATTCCCTTGAGCAGCTAAATCGATCATTCTTGTATTCGGGATTACAACTCTAGCCGTGATGCTACTGATAAAGATAACTTTAAATCTGCTCAAATCGACAGTAGCAAAGTGTTGCGTTATCTTAACGATATAGATTTACACCTAATTTGGTGAAGACCCGATAAAAGACCTGAGCATCGATGCTGACCGACCAACACCCTCCCTCAATACCAACTTGGCTCGCGATCGCGCGGCTTTTGCGCTGGGATAAACCAGCCGGACGCTTAATTTTAATGGTTCCCGCGCTGTGGGCAGTTTTTTTAGCCGCCCAGGGTACACCTCCGATTCCCCTAGTTGGTGTGATTATTCTGGGAACCTTAGCTACCAGTGCGGCGGGTTGTGTAATCAACGATTTGTGGGATCGAGATATTGATCCGCAAGTCGAACGCACCAAAGAACGCCCCTTAGCCTCTCGCGCTCTGTCTGTACAGGTTGGCGTGGTTGTGGCATTAGTGGCGATGAGTTGTGCAGGTATCCTTGCCCTGTATCTTAATCCCTTCACCTTTTTGCTGTGCGTCGCCGCCGTTCCCGTGATTGTATTTTATCCATCCGCCAAGCGCGTTTTTCCGATTCCTCAGTTGGTATTATCCATCGCCTGGGGGTTTGCTGTTTTAATCAGTTGGAGTGCCGTTACTGGGAACTTACAACCCGCCACTTGGTTTTTGTGGGCAGCAACGGTAACGTGGACGTTAGGCTTTGACACTGTTTATGCGATGTCAGATCGGGACGATGACCAGAAGCTTGGGGTTAAGTCTAGCGCCTTGTTTTTTGGAGACTACGCCCCGGAAGCCGTTGGTCTATTCTTTGCCACCACGGTGGGGTTTTTGGCGAGATTGGGGTTTGTCATGCAGCTACACTGGGGTTTTTGGATTGCTTTAGGTGTAGCCACGATAGGGTGGATTTGGCACTATACGCGACTGCGCCAACCTGATATTCCCAAACCCGTTTATGGGGAAATTTTTCGCCAAAATGTCTGGATTGGTTTTGTTCTATTGGCAGGGATGATTGGAGGTTTAGTTTTATAGGGATAACTATACCAAAAGGTAGAAGACAGCAGGTGATTGATTACTGATAAGCTGATGTGCATTGAAATTGTATATCATCTGTTCCCGGTTCCCCGTTCCCTGTTGCCTTTTAAGGATTCAACCGGACATGATATCATTCACATCAACAGCGCTCATTTAAAACATCATGAAAAAAATCCACACCCTATCGGCGGTAATGAGTACCTTAATCCTGGTACTTATGAGCGCACCTAGAGGAAATTCGCAAACGCCTGATGTGACGCCCCAAGAACCGACGAATACCTATCCTCCTGAGATGGTTCAAATTTATATCGAAAACTGTGTTGGCGATCGCCCAGAGGAAATCAGGGCATTTTGTACCTGTACGATTGAGAAGATTCAAGAGACTTACACCCTAGATGAATTCATGCAAATTGGTCAAGACTTGCAAGCGGGTCAGCCCGAACCGGAGGAGTTTAGGCAAATCATCACCTCTTGTGTACCCAATCAAGTTAATTAGGGTCTGCTGAATAATTGGGTGAGGGGAGGGAACAGGTGTCACAGGGAACAGTTTTCATAACTTCAACCAAATTACTCTACGGTATCAGTGGCGGTGTGGCACAGCTAAAATATTGCAAATTAAACCTATACTCAGGGGAATCAATTCAAAATTAGAGTTCTTCGATTTTGAATTCAAATCATGCTACATCGCTTATCAAAAGAGGGACTTATCTGCATCACCCAACCGAACCACGCCTGGGTTTCTGGTGAATTAGCCCGGGCTTGGGGAAATGAACAGTTCGGTCAGTTTGTCCCACCCAAAGAACTCTGTCTCGCCGCCGAACAACATGATATTGGCTGGCTATTGTGGGAACAAGCGCCCACTCTCAACCCCGAAACTGGCTATCCCTATCGCTTTACTGAACTCCCAACCCAAGTCCATATTGATATTTGGACGGGTGCGAAACAGCTAGCAATACCTTGGGGGAGGTATGTGACGCTATTCGTCGGCATCGGAAACGAAGGAAACCATGTTTTACAGTCTTCTGTTAAAGTGGAGTATATCACTATCACATATTTCGCCTAACCCGGTACTATAGCAAAAGGCAGAAGGCTCCAGGATAGAAGGCAGAAGGTTTATTACTTATCAGTTCAGTAGTTGTTTCAGCCGTTAAATCTGCCAGAATCTTTATAATCTTTATGACGACAGCTATAATAGCAAGAGTTTGCTCGGAAACAATAAAGGATAAATCAGATGGATATTTTAAAAGATGAAAGAGTCAATTGCTACTCTGTTATGACTCAATTGACCATAAATGAATACTTAGATATCATAGAAAGAATATACGAAAGTGGTGGTGGAATTGAAGGACAAAGAGATCCTTTAAAAACAAGCACAGCTATTCGTATAAGAAAAAGAATGATTGAAGACTTACAAGCAGGTACAGTACTACCACCTATTGTCTTAGGAGTAGTCGTTTCCGAAGATATATTTTATAGATTAGATAACATAGAAGACAAGGATTTTTGGAAAATAATTGATAATACTTCCAGGAAAAGTATTTCTATAATAGATGGAATGCAAAGAACAACAGCCTTAAAGGAGGCACTAAAAAACTCAAATGAAGAACAAAGTTTAGCAGATAAAAAAATCCGAATCGAATACTGGATTGCTTCAAATACAAATAGCTTAATTTATCGAATGCTTGTTCTAAATACAGGGCAAGTCCCTTGGAATTTAAGAAGGCAACTCGAAATTATCTTTCGCTCAATGATTCAAGAAATACAGGAGAAGGTTCCTTCTATAGAAATATTACAAATTAATGAATCAAAGCGGCGTGCTCGTCCGGGTCAATTTCAAGCAGATCAAGTAATTGAATTATTTTTAGTGTTTGGTGCTAGGAAAGAAAAAATTGACACCAAAGAACGTTTAGCTGATGAATTTACCAAGCAAGACTTTATTGAAGCTACGGCTGATAAAAAATTTACTAGCATGTTTTATGAAATCCTGTATTACCTGGGTGAGTTTGATAAGATTTTTGATAAGTACCGAGGTTCTTCAGAGGTTAAAAATCGTTTTCAAGATGGCAAAGATTTATTCAGTAGTCAACCAGCTAGGGTTGGTTTTGTTACAGCTATAGCTATAGAAGTACTAGGTAGACCTGGCAGGCATTATCCGCCAGATAAACAAAAAAATAAATGGAATTCTATTAAGAAAAATGCTGATAAATTATTAGCAACACTGGAAAACAAAAATAATCATGATATTGGGGAATTTTTAGATCTCAGTACTTTGAATGAGGTAATTGTCCAAAAATCAGGAAAGGTCGGAGATTTTGAAAGAGAATTCTTCTTAAAATCCTTTCGTTTATTAATTGATGAAAACTTTGAAATAGAAACAATGACCCCTTGTTGGAGAGCCTATTAATTTTCTATGTCAAGGAATATGATAGAAGCCAATAAATACATATTTGATTTACTGATAAAATATGTAAAAAAAAGCGATATATCTACTTCAATAGAAGAAAATAAAAGATATATTAAAACAGATTGCAGAGAGAAAGAATGGCTTAAACAGCTAAAGATTGTAGAAAACCAGCCTATTTTGCCGAAGCTTAAAACAGCATCTATAAAATTTGATAAAATAGAATATTTTGTAGTTGTAGGCTGGGACGATTCAGTAGACTTTGAAGAAGAAATAATTAATCCCATTTCTTTAAATGCAGGACTTTTTACAGCATTGATTTTTGATCTGCAAGTTTCTATCCGTCGAAAAGTTAGCGCATACGAAATAGTCGAGAAGATTCTTTATCCAATAGAAGTAGGAGAATCCACGTATTCTGGACATGATTTTAATGAGATAAGTGATTTCTTTGAGCCAATTTATATATACGAAATCCCAGAGGAATCTCCTTTTAAAGATAAAGGAATACAAAGAATATCTGGCTTCTATATTAGCAAAAATATACACCAACTAGCTTTGCCATTTTCTAATGATACAATGAAAATATTTGGTAAAATATTTATAGAAGGTTCTGAAAGTATTCCTTATGAAAATTTACTATTAAGTTTGACTTCTGTCTCATGGAAATATTCATTTCTTGATGTTTATAGATGCATAGAAAGAATATTTTCTATATTCCAACTAGATGAATTATGCCAAAATTTATCTATCTCAATACCACTAGTTAAACTATCTGCTGAAATTGAAAACTCTCTTGGATGGAAACCTAATGAAGAGGATACACTTAATAAAATTTTAGATGATTCTCCAGAAGAGACAATAGAAATATTCAAGGAAGTTAAGCAAGTTATTGATAACACATCAAAAGGCAAAGTCGGAACGTTTTTTTACAAAATACGTAACTCTATTGTTCATTACAGACCAGCCACTCAAGAATCTAAACTAGATTATGAAAATTGGGACAAACTTATAAGAGGTTCTTTATTAGTTATTATGTATTGGTATGAAAGATATAATCTTGAGCCAGGTAAGTAGAAAGCTTCCATATATATTATAGTCTCACTGGGAAGAGCAATTCTGTATTTCCTCTTGCCTGTTGCCTGTTGCCTCTCTCTTGACAAACGTTATTGTCCCTTCACTTGTCACTATTGTTCACAGCCGAAGCAGTAGGAGATGCGATCGCCTTGGCGACGGTGGCATGAGCGCATATATTTCTGTTGAGTGTGGTTTTGAGAGGGGATTGCGATCGCGCGATCGCACTTTGCCAGGACTATAAATCTACCCCCCGGAAGAAGTGCCCGATATAGAATAGAAAGAGTCTCTGAGGTTCCCTGTGAAGCTAAAGAACTTACTGTTACCCCTAGGAATTCTAGCCGTCGTTGCGATCGCCTTCTTTGCCTACGATGCGGCTACAGCTCCCTTGCCAGAAGGATTCCCGCCGCCAACACCAGAGGGAAAAATTGAGGTCAAACACTATCCAGCCTACCGCTCTGCCACAGTTCGCTATTCAGGAGAACTCTCAATGGCAGCCAATAGAGCATTTGACCCTCTCTATCGCCATATCAGTTCTAACAATATCTCGATGACGGCTCCAGTCGAAACCCGTTATCCAGTTAGTACCCTGGAAGCCAATCAAATGGGTACACCCGATGAACAAGGGGAAGCCTTTGTGTCATTCCTCTACCGCAACACGGATATCTACCCCGACGAAATTAGCCAAAACATTGAAGTTGAAGATATTCCACCCATGACAGTCGTCAGTCTGGGGTTAAAAGGCAGTTACGATTACTCCAGCTATCAACAAAATATCCAACGGTTACGAGAGTGGTTAGCACAGCACCCAGAATGGACTGTTGTCGGTTCCCCTCGGCGTTTCTTCTACGATGCTCCTTATGTCCCCGAACCTGCCAAGCGCAGTGAAATCCAAATTCCGATTCGCCGCGTAGAAAGAGAGAGTTGATCAAGTCGAACGTAACTGATGCTAAAGGCGATCGCGTAGCGTACTATAGGCTAGTTATTCGGCTTATGACACATTAGAGTGTACTACTGAGGCACAGCTTCCTTTCTAGTAATAGGAAGTGGCTATATATCAAATTCTTTTCTTTACTCGACAGACTTGTCCAATGTATGATAAGGGCTAAATTTTGGCAAAAATAAGGAAAACATCATGAACGAGGAAAATAAATCGATTCACGAATTCGATTTTAAATTAATCTGCGAATATTTTTCAAGCCTAGAACGACAAGGACCTGGGAGTCCTGAAGTAACGATTCAAGCTTTGAGCTTTATTGATAATCTGACGAATGAATCACAAATTGCTGATATTGGTTGTGGAACTGGTGGTCAGACAATGGCAATGGCTAGTTGTACATCAGGGTATATTACAGGCATCGACTTATTTCCCACCTTTATAGATATATTTAATGTTAACGCCCATAAACTGAATCTTCAGGATAGAGTCAATGGTATTGTTGGTTCAATGGAGAATCTTCCTTTTCAGAATGAAGAATTAGATTTAATCTGGTCAGAAGGAGCAATCTACAACATCGGGTTTGAACGAGGCATAAACGAATGGCATAAGTTTTTGAAGACAGGAGGCTTTATTGGCATTTCAGAGGCATCGTGGTTTACCGAAGAGCGACCTGATGAAATCAACGAATTTTGGCAAGATGCTTATCCGGAAATAGATACTATTTCAAACAAGGTGGCACAAATGCAAAAAGCCGGATATATTCCAATTGCCACTTTTGTCCTGCCCGAAAGTTGTTGGACTGAACATTTTTATACGCCGCAAGTTTCTGCACAAAAAGACTTCTTGAGAAAATATGCAGGCAATAAAACTGCTGAAGAGTTCATAGAAAACCAAAGACATGAAGCTGAATTATATTACAAGCACAAAGAATTTTATGGCTATGCTTTCTATATCGGCAAAAAGATTTAAATTGAACGTATGGAGTTAGCGTTACGGATTGTTAATCCATCCTTGCTTGGTCAATCGATTTGTGGAACAAGAAATGTTACGGTTTCCTATGGTCAATTTGACCAACAGATTCCTCCAGCAACCGTAGAAATACTTATTAAAGGATGGTCAGGGGTTTCTGCTTTCACCTTTAAGAGGGGTCATCGCACGATGGGAACCAAGCTTTTTACCCTTCGCCAAAAGTTTGCAGAATGGCTCGATGTTAAGGTGTCAATTTCGGATAAATTCTAATTATTTTCGGGATTATTGTGAGGTTTTTTTAAGCAGCAGAAATTGAGGAGTATCCACTAAGTAGGTGGGGACAATTAAAGTTAACGGTGGGGATCGTCATTCGTCATTCGTCATTTGTAAGGGTTTGAGGCTTGTTAACATAACTTAACATGGTTGAGTTTATTTCCATCAACCTACTTATCCTTACTAAAATTTATCCATTATCCCTACATACAGCCCGACCCAACCTACGCGATCGCACCCTCAAAATAAATTCTAAATGGTTCAGCAAGAATGCCTAATATTTGATCCAACTGGGTAATGAAATATTCAGTCAAATCAATTTTTACTATCTGATTTTCTAGCATAATAAACTTCCAATTCGTACCCGTTGAAACTGCACCATATACCACTGGCTGTTCCAGCCCATTACGGGCATTAAATATTTGAGCAGCAACCATTTGAGCCACACATTGTCCTAACCCAATGCGGATATCATTATCTTTCGCTTCAACCAATGTTAAAACCGGAGCAGTAACGAGAGATTGATTTTTTGATGCACTTAAGAGAAAATCACAAGCACCCGTTAACCCTTTTGATTCGTCAACATTAAACGTATTACCCGAAAAATAGCCAATTTTATTATTAAACTTACGTCTTACTTCCAATAAAACCGGAGTAATAATTAATTCAGATCTAGCTTTTTCTGTACTGATACTTGCCGCCAAATCTAACGTTTCATCCAGTGTTTCCTTAAGCCGCTGTGAAGGTTCAATGGGTGCAATGTTGCTAAATAAATGAGAAATATCCTCGACTGTTAATTCGAGGCTAGAAACGGCTTGATCAATGGTTTTGAAATCACTGTATGACATATTTCCAGAGTCAGCAGCACTTACAATGCTACTATAATCATTGTGCCACACTCTATTCGGTCAGTGATAAGAAAAGTGCAATTGAGCGAAGCTCAGCGCCAAAGGCGATCGCGCTTACGTTGCTGCTCTTTTTATCGTAATGTTCCCCTCCCTCCAGTAATCCTCAGATTGGCTTTAGATCCAAGCTGCGCCACAAGTACCACGAGGCGATACTGCAATACGGCTTCCACCTTTGTCCGAAGCGTTTTGCCGTTTTGCGGTCAGGAAGTGCCTCAAGATTATACAAGTTACGAATACCTGTACGTATACCCAAGTCATCCACAGGCAAAACATCCCACCGCTTGAGACGGAAAATCAGCAGCATCTGCACTGTCCAAGCTCCAATCCCTTTAACCTGCGTTAAAATCTTGATAATCGACTCATCATCCATAACTTCCAACGCTTCCAGGGTGGGCAATCCATCAATTGAATGACGTGCCAAGTCTTTAAGATAAGCAATTTTCGGGCGTGAAATCCCCACACCTCGGAGAACTTCATCAGGTGTGTCTAGGACATCCTGTGCAGTAGGAAACGGCGTGTCCGGGTAAACCTGGAGAAACCGAGTGTGGATAACATGCGCCACTTTGGTAGACAGTTGTTGGTGCAGAATTGACCGGGACAGGCAAAAAAATAAATTTCCCTCCAACTCGTGCTGATTGAGCTGACATGCACCAATTCGGTCAATCAGTTGTCCCAGAATGGGATCACAATCCTGGAGAAAGTCAATGGCGATCGCGTAATTCATGAACTCTGTTGTTAGAACATCGATTCGGTAGCTACTGTAGGGGCGGGTTTAGGGACATTGTAGGAGCGAGTTTAGGGACTAACATCAGCTATTCACCGATAACGGAATAACAAAACCCGCCCTGATTCCCCAGTCACCGAAATAACCCTAATTAGAGCAGGATGTTGTGTTGCACAAACAATCCCAAATGATATAACTCCAGTAATCAGCCAATTATACTTTCTACCCATGAGAAAAATCGTTGTCGGCGTAATGGGACCCGGTAAAGGGGCTACCGCCACAGACTTAGAACGAGCTTATGAATTGGGACAACGTATCGCCCAGCAGGGATGGGTACTGCTGACGGGTGGCAGAAATGCTGGGGTAATGAATGCAGCAAGTCAAGGGGCAAAAGCCGCAGGTGGCTTAACCGTAGGTATTTTACCCAGTAGTGATACTCAGAATATGTCCGATGCTGTGGATATTGCGATCGCGACGGATATGGGCAGTGGGCGCAATAATATTAACGTTCTCTCCAGTGACGTGGTGATTGCCTGTGGTATTGGTGCAGGAACCGCCTCTGAAATCGCTCTCGCCCTCAAGGGTGGTAAACCTGTGGTATTATTATCCGACCATCACGAAAGTCAAAAGTTTTTTACCAGCCTGTCGCCGGAGACGGTTTTTGTGGCAGTAACCCCAGCCGATGCGATTGACGTTGTGCAGGCGATTGTCCAGAAAAACCATTAACTGTGCGGAACTGGCGCTAAAGCGCAACTACAAACCAAGCGCAACTACAAATCGGCGTCTAACCCGTTTCGCCACGGCTGGATACCACAAACTCAATCATAGACGTAAGGCGATGGCTACCCCTCACAGAAACAATCATATTGTTAATGGTTATTACAACAGGCGTTAATCCCTTGATATAGTAATACTTAACCTAAGGAATACATCTAAAGTCTCGGTTCGTTTTAAGCTAGAACACAGTATTTGAGAGGATAGAACACAATATGGCCTACGCACTTCCTGATTTACCTTACGCTTACAACGCGCTGGAGCCTTACATCTCAGCTAAAACACTAGAGTTTCATCACGACAAGCACCACGCGAAGTACGTCACTAAATTCAACGACATGTCCCAAGCCGCTGGTATGGGTGACAAGTCTATAGAGGAAGTCATTAAGGCTAGCTACAATGATTCGTCCAAGTCAGGGCTTTTCAATAATGCCGCCCAAGCTTGGAACCATACCTTCTTCTGGAACTCCATGAAGTCTGGTGGTGGCGGTGCGCCCAGTGGTGCAGTCGCTGACAAAATCAAGTCTGATTTAGGCGGCTACGATAAGTTCAAGGAAGAATTCAAGAATGCGGCTACAAGCCAATTTGGTAGTGGCTGGGCGTGGCTAGTCCTCGATAATGGCACGCTCAAAGTAGTTAACACCGCCAATGCTGTCAACCCCATTGCTTTGGGAATGACACCGTTGTTAACCTGTGATGTATGGGAACACGCCTACTATCTAGATTATCAAAACAAGCGTCCTGATTTTGTGGAAGCGTTTCTCAACAATCTGATTAACTGGGACTTTGTGAATCAGCAAATGGCTGCGGCTTAACGATAATCCAGTGAAGTTGTTACGTCAGTAACAGTGACTAGCCCCGCCTGATCTGGATATCAGACGGGGCTTTTGGCAGTTTGGGTTCTTGATGTGCGATCGCGCCTATACAGAAAAAAATGAACAGTAAAGACTTAGCCCAATACATTGAAGCGACAGACGGCATTGCCAAGCCTTGGCTGTTAGTGCAATTGCGTTTACGGAAACTCCAAGAGCGTAAAACAACCATGACACCAGATGCCTATACTCGTGAGCTAGCTGAGATTCATCAGGATCTGATGAATCTAGGTGAGTGGTGGCATGGTATTGAAGCAGAGGTGTTTGGCTAATCCTATTCAGATAAACTCTAATTTCCTGTGCTTGTACTTCCCCAGCTTCCCCAGCTTCCCCTGCTCCCCCAGCTTCCCCTGCTCCCCCGGCTTCCCCGGCTCCCAAAGTACATCTTTGGCGAATTGCAATCAGGTGATCCGTCTCACACGGGTTGCCTCAAAGTATCACGTTGAGCGAAACAACGTCATCACAACCTTTTTCGCTATTTTTATTACATTAGAAGTATCGAGTTTGAGAATTTTTCGCTATACCTGTCCTAGGCGTGAAAATCACCGCTTTTAAGCCAAGACGGATTAATGGCAAAGGATAGGATTACTCAACTCTCAGAGAGATTTATCATTATAGTCAACTACTAACTCATAAACTTCGATTGTCCTAACGAGTCCCCTTGAGGTAACCCTCCATGTTTGACACAACCCAAATACTCATCGACAACTTTGTGGATCGGATTCGGGAAGGCTACAGCCGAACTTACGGCGGCTGGAAGTCTGACTATGCTGACATTATCGGCTGGGCGGGCGCCATGGCATTAGAAAATATTGCCAATAGTGACGCTCTCTACCACAATGTTGAACACACCATTTTAGTCACCTTAGTTGGACAGGAAATTCTGCGCGGTAAACATATCCGTGAAGGAGGTATTTCCTGTGAAGACTGGATGCATGCGATTATTTCCCTACTCTGCCATGATATTGGTTACGTTAAAGGAGTCTGCCGACAAGACCGCTTGAGTGAAAACCGCTATGCCACAGGCGTTGATGGGGAAAGGATCAGTTTACCACCAGGGGCGACAGATGCCAGCCTCACCCCCTATCACGTTGATCGCGGTAAGCTGTTTATTGAAGAACGGTTTGGTGGCAATTTACTAATTGATGCCGAAGAAATTAAGCGGAATATTGAACTCACTCGTTTTCCTGTGCCAAGTGATCAAGATCACCTAGACACAAGTAACTGTCCCGGTTTAGTAAGATCTGCCGATTTAATTGGTCAACTCAGTGATCCGCGCTACTTGAAAAAAATTAGTGCCTTATACTACGAGTTTGAAGAAACGGGTGTAAATAAAGCCTTAGGCTATAGTCATCCAGGAGACTTGCGCCAGAACTATTCCAAGTTTTACTGGAGTGGGGTGTATCCCTACATTAAGGACTCATTGCGCTACTTAGAGTTGACGCTAGAAGGGAAGCAAATTGTGGCAAACCTTTATGCCAATGTGTTTGTGGTCGAACATGAACACCCATCCCTCCATGCAACCATTAGCGCAGCATAAAAGATGTAAAAGATTGTAGGGGCACGACATGTCGTGCCCCTACAAATGGTTCAACGGGAAAGCCTGGGTAAGTCTTGATATCCGAGTGTCTCGGTTACATAAAACCAACGATAGGGTTTCAGGTTTTGACAGCAAGCCCTAATTCGCGATCGCTGTTCGAGTCGCATTCAGGTACTTTTGTTATAGTTGTGGATACTATAATAAATCTATCTCAAGTTAGATGCATGAACAGCGTTCTGGCTTCCACAACGGATTTATCTCCTATGGACGAGCCGATAGTAAAGCCTTTGCCTTCAAGCTCTACCAGCACCTGACTGAGTACGGCTTAAAAATTTGGTTTGACTTTGAAAATATTCCGTTGGGGGTAGATTTCCAAAACCAAATTGATGACGGGATTGAGAAAGCGGATAACTTCCTGTTCATCATTGCGCCCCATTCCATCAACTCCCCCTACTGCCGTAAAGAAATCGAACTGGCAATCAAGTACCACAAGCGGATTATTCCGTTGCTGCATGTCGAACAGATTAGTCGCGACACCTGGCAACAGCGGTATCCCCAAGGAACGGATGCTGATTGGGATGCTTACCAAGCAAAGGGACTGCATTCGAGCTTTCCCAATATGCATCCGACAATTGGCAAAATTAATTGGGTGTATTGTCGTCAGGGAATTGACGACTTTGAGCAGTCGTTCTCCGGACTACTAGAACTGTTGGCAAGGCACAAGGATTACGTACATCAGCACACGTATTTCTTGGATAAATCACTAGCCTGGGAACGGCAGCACAAGGGATCACAACATTTGCTCATTGGCAAGGAACGACAGCAAGCCGAAGCATGGCTTAAGGTGCGCTTTAAAGACGAGCAGCCCCCCTGCACTCCAACTGATTTACACTGTGAGTTTATCAGCGAAAGTATCAAAAATGCCTATAACCTGATGAGTCAGGTGTTCCTCTCCTATGCCTACGAAAATGAGGCAGTGATGCGGCAGATTCGCACCAGTCTGTGGCGTGCAGGATTTACGGTTTGGACGAATACCGCTGATATTCAAACAGGAGAAACCTTTGAGGCAGCGATTAAGCAGGGTGTAGCCCAAGCAGATAACTTAGTCTATTTGCTCTCACCTGACTCCCTGAACTCTACCTACTGTCAGCAAGAATTGAACTATGCTTTAGCCCTAAATAGGGCTTGCTGCACAAAGCCAAAACCCTTAGCTAGCAATGCTTAGAACCCTATTGACCGTTGTCCAAATACAAGGAAATCTGGTAAAATCCCTTCATATCCTTGCACCCCTGATCAGGTAGATGTACCGAAAAGTAGACTCAGTGCCTACGGAGCCAGAAAACTTTCAACTCCCCTTTGAGGAAAAGTTATCACGCATATTACCGTTGGGTAATCATGTCGAAGTTGATACCTTGGGAAGAGTTTGAAGAGGAATATGCTAAGAATTTTGCGGTAGATATAGGAGCACCCGCTCTGCCATTTCGGATGGCATTGGGAGCATTAATCATCAAAGAGAAATTAGGAATAAGTGATAGAGAGACAGTTGAGCAGATAAAGGAAAACCCCTATCTACAATACTTTATAGGACAAAATAAGTATAGCAACGAACCCCCGTTTGAGTCATCCCTATTGGTAAGATTTAGAGAAAGAATAAAAGTTGAGCTAATCAACCAAATAAATGAAAGGATGGTGTGTGAGGCATTAAAAAAAAACGAGAATGAGTTACAGAAAAAAAACGCGGAAATAGCAAGAGAAGAAAAAGGGAAGTGCGCCAATAAGGGGAAATTGCTGTCTGATGGGACGGTGGTACCAGGAGATATAAAGTATCCGAATGATTTAGGGTTATTAAACCAAGCCAGAGTCGCCAGTGAAGAAATAATAGACTACCTGTATGAATCCGTCAAGGGGAAAGCAAATAAAAAACCAAAAACTTATAGAAACTTGGCTAGAAAAAATTACTTAAAGGTAGCCAAAAAACAAAGACCTAGAAAAAAAGAGAGGAGAAAAGCGATAAAAAAACAACTGCAATATATAAAGAGAAACTTATCAAGTATAGAGCAGCTAATCCAGGCAGGGGCGACGCTTGAGGGTTTAAGTAAGAGGCAATATAAGAGCTTACTGGTCATTGCCGAAGTCTACCGCCAACAAAAATGGATGTATGACAATAAAGAACAGAGAATTGATAATCGAATAGTAAATTTAAGTCAACCTTATATTCGTCCAATTGTCAGAGGGAAGGCGGGAACTCCGGTTGAATTTGGAGCCAAACTATCTGTAAGTTGTATTGATGGCTATGTATTTTTAGATCGTATAAGTTGGGAAAACTTTAATGAATCAGGAGATTTACAATCTCAAATTGAAGCCTTCAAAGCTCGCACAGGGGTTTATCCCGAATCGGTACATGTCGATAAAATTTATCGCACCCGCTCGAATCGAGCATTTTGTAAAGAGAAAGGGATTAGAATGAGTGGACCTCCCTTAGGAAGGCCTCCAGCCCATGTCAGCGCCGAAAAAAAGAAGCAAGCATTAGAAGACGAGAGAATTCGTAATACTATTGAGGGAAAATTTGGAGTTTCTAAACGTAGATTTAGCCTGAATCGAGTCATGGCTAGACTGCCACATACTTCAGAAACAGCCATTGCTATTAC
>NZ_JAVKEA010000122.1:0-8820 GCF_040221695.1 Coleofasciculus sp. E2-BRE-01
TCATTGGTCATTGGTCATTGGTCATTGGTCATTGGTCATTGGTCATTGGTCATTGGTCATTGGTCATTGGTCATTGGTCATTGGTCATTGGTCATTGGTCATTGGTCATTGGTCATTGGTCATTGGTCATTGGTCAAATGGTTCTTGCCCCTACACACCGGGCGGGTTTTGCCGCCAAGCTAGGGATGACAATCAATATTATTCCCTAAACCCGCCCCTACACCCAGAGGTGCCATGCTACGCCTTTACACTATTTAAAACCAATCATCATCCTCTTCATCCCAATCATTTTCTAAGGGGGCGGAACGAACATCGCGACGAGAATAACTTCTGGGTCTTTCGTAATCGCGTTGGCGACTGGATCGACCTGTCCCTACACCATAATCATACGGATCACGGGGTTCACGCGGTTCACGCCGTCTGGGTTCCCAATAAGCATCGTCTTCGTCTTCTCCAGTGAAGACACGACGAATTGAGCCAAAAAAGTCATCATCCTCATCTTCGGCGTAAGCTAACCGTACCTCCCGTTTGAGTTCATAGAGAGTATCTTGTAAATCTGACTGCGCCCGATCAATCGCCCGATCATCATTTTGGGCGATCGCGTCTCGGAGTTCCAAGACTAGGGCTTCAATCCGCCGTCGATACGCACTGGCAAATTGGGTGCCAAAATCCAGCGTCACTTCCTTGAGTTGGCGTTCTGCATCCGTCGCCATGGTTTCGGCGCGGTTGCGCTTCTCTACCCGTTCCCGCCGTTGACGATCCAATTGGGCATTTTCCTCAGCGTCGCGAATCATCTGTTGCACTTGCGACTCATTTAAGGTCGATGCACCTTGGATTGTCACACTTTGCTCCCGTCCCGTGGTTTTATCCAGGGCGGTTACCTGTAAAATCCCATTAGCGTCAATATCAAACGCCACTTGCACTTGGGGAACGCCTCGGGGCGCAGGCGGAATTCCGGTCAGCTTAAACCGTCCCAGGGATTTGTTATCATTTGCCATTTCCCGTTCCCCTTGCAGGACATGAATTTCTACGAGGGTTTGATTATTTTCGCTGGTGGAAAAGATATCGGATCGCCGCACGGGGATAGTCGTATTCCGGGGAATCAGTTTTTTCATCACCCCACCAATAGTTTCCAATCCCATCGATAACGGCGTCACATCCAGCAACAGCACATCCTTGACTTCATTACTCAGGATACCCGCTTGAATGGCTGCGCCGACGGACACTACTTCATCAGGATTCACATTTTGATTCGGTTCTTTGTCAATCAAACTCCGCACCAATTGCTGAACTAAGGGAATCCGAGTCGAACCCCCAACCAAAACCACCTCATCAATTTGTACAGGCGTCAATCCCGCATCTTTGAAGGCGCGTTTCAGGGGACGACGTAAACGACTCACCAATTCTCCACACAATCCCTCAAACTGGGGGCGAGTCAGTCGGGTTTCCAGATGCTTCGGTCCCTCGGCGGTAGCGGTGATAAAGGGTAAATTAATCTCCGTCACCCCCACCCCCGAAAGCTCAATCTTGGCTTTTTCAGCGGCTTCCATCAATCGCTGGAGGGCTTGGCGATCGCGGCGTAAATCCACGCCTTCGGCTTCCAGGAACTGTTCGGCTAGCCAATCGACGATTTTGCGGTCAAAATCATTTCCCCCCAATTGAGTATCGCCACTGGTGGCTTTCACCTCAAATACGCCATCCCCCACATCTAGAATCGAGACATCAAACGTACCACCGCCCAAATCAAAGACTAAGATTGTCTGACTGTCTTCCCGATCCAACCCATACGCTAAGGATGCGGCTGTGGGTTCATTGAGAATTCGCAACACCTCCAACCCCGCAATCCGCCCCGCATCTCGCGTCGCCTGTCGTTGGGAATCATTAAAATAGGCGGGAACCGTAATCACCGCCCCCGTCACCTCTTCACCCAGATAGCGAGTCGCCTCATCCGCCAACTTCCGCAGTACCATCGCCGAAATCTCTTCCGGGAAAAATTCCTGCTTCAAGCGGGGACAGCGAATTTTAATCGCGTCTTCTGGATCACGGCGAATCGTATAGGGGACGCGCTTTGACTCAGGATTGAGTTCGCTATATCGACGCCCCACAAAGCGCTTAATCCCATAAAACGTATTTTGGGGATTCAGAACCCCTTGGCGGCGTGCCATTTGTCCGACTAAGCGTTCCCCCTCCTTACTAAAAGCCACCACAGAAGGGGTTGTCCGCATACCTTCTGCATTAGCAATGACAACCGGCTTGCCACCCTCCATGACGGCTACCACAGAGTTTGTTGTCCCTAGGTCAATGCCGACTACCTTGCCCATGCGTACTTTTGTCTCCTCTCGCTGTTAATGCCAAATCGCTGAATACAATAACTTTAGAGATTTTAATGGATAGTTGACCAGAGGAAGTGCGATCGCTGGTCATTTTACCTATTCTATCGTGAGGAAGAGGGGGAGCTGGGGAAGCTGGGGGAGCTAGGGGAGCTGGGGAAGATGGGGGAGCTGGGGAAGATGGGGAAGATGAGTAAAAATCACAAGTTTTGTAGGGGCGGGTTTAGGGATTAACCTTGATGATTTCTGATAACTGTGATGCAAAACCCGCCCTTGTTCTATTATTTGAGAGCAAAAACTATTTGCCTGTTTTTATTCAGGGGTGTTTGACCGGACATGATATGACTCAACAGCCTTTGTTGCGAGTGCGATACCCGTCTTGTCGGGTGCGTTCCTACCAATAACTCCCATGACTCACTCGAACTCCATCATGGGAACACACCATCCCAACTTATCGGTGAGTGCGATCGCATCCCTGGTCGTTTGAGTAAAAAATTCCCTTAACCTTAACATAGACATAAGCCAAATCAAGCTGACCGATGAATTGGAGCAATAACAATGATCGCGATCGCCAACAAACCCCTGACCTTCGAGGAATTTCTGAACTGGGATGATGGCTCCGGTAGGTCATTCGAGCTTGTCAAAGGAGTTGCCATGCCCCTCAGTGAACCTACAGCTAAACATGAAGACGTTGTTGATGGGCTTTGTCGTCTCCTGAACAACCATTGCCAAGACTTTAATTTACCCTATGTTCCCCGTCAGAGCAAGCAAGTCCGGTTGAATAACGCCCCCGGTGAAAATGAGTCCAGTCGTAAAGCCGATATTGTGATATTCGCCAAAGACGAATGGCAAAGAATGCGCCAAAGTTCAGCATCTGCGGCAGCATACATACCACCTCCCCTGGTGATTGAAGTTGTCAGCACCAATTGGCGGGACGATTACCGGATTAAATTAAATGAGTACGAAACACTCGGAATTCGGGAATACTGGATTGTCGATTATGCTGGACTCGGAGGAGTTCAATATATTGGATCTCCTAAACAACCCACTGTAACGATCAATCGTTTAATTGACGATGAATACCAGGCAGCGCGATATCAAGGAGACGCGACAATTCTGTCTCCTTTGTTTCCTCAGTTAGAACTGAGGGAGCTGAGGGAGCTGGGGGAGATATTAGCTGTTCAGTTATTTCTGCCTTCTTGCACTACAAGCGCCGATATGACCAATGACCAATGACCAATGACCAATAACAAAATAATCTAAATCCAAGAACGGAACCACATTCGCAGTTGATGACCCCCAGGAGATAAAGGTAATCCTAAATAAATCGGCAACCAAAAGACAAATGCCAACAGAATTAAACTGATAACCGTTATTGCCGCAATTTGCCAAAATTCTTGCTCTCGATGTAGCCAACGGTCAATCAGCCAAGCTAACCCTAACCCAGAAAACACAGAAGCTCCCATATAGTGGTATAAAAATGTACAGCGACTTACCCCAATCCAAGGTACTAACTGAGCCAACCAGTTAAGACCTAAATAGAGGCTAATATAATTCACTGTTGTGGGTGGAAAATATCCACACATTCCTGAAAAAATACGCTGTAGCAACAGCAACAGTAACAATAAAATGGCTGCTGTTGATAACCACCAAAGGATAGGATTTCCCATCGCATGGACATCATAGATCACCTGACCATATCCTTTGGGTAACGGAGGGTAAGCCGGGACTTGTTCGCGGGTACTCTGGGCGGTTTGGTAAAAGTAAGCCACAGGTCGCAGCATAATTAGCCAAGTGTACCATTTAGAACAGTAGGGATGAACATCGGGTCCGCTGCCGATTTTTTCGTGAAACGTCAAAATTCTATAGTGGGCTTCCAAAAACCCGGGTTGGGGATTCATAATTAGGTGGGGAATCCAAAGTAAGCTATACGTCAACGCCGGAATTAAGGCAAAATTGACTAAAAATTGAATCCCGTTTAATTGAGTTAAATTAACTAAGGGAGTTTTAAGTGTTGAGTGTTGAGTGTTGACCCTTCGCTTCGCTGTAGTGCATGGTTTGTAGGGGCGGGTTTCACTACTATCGTCTCTTTTTGACCCTGATGCAACTAAACCCGCCCCAACCCAAGGTTTAAATTTTGAACTATCTCCTCTCCACCGAAGCAACCAAGCCATTCCCCACAGGAGGTAAACCCCGAATAAAAACCATAAACCATTCCATTTAATACAAGCAGATGCGCCGAAAAAAGCACCCGATAATGCCAAAATTATCCAGCGTTTCGACTGAGATTGATTGAGTGCGATTAACAAACATAAATTCCCCAATAATCCCAAAATAACCAAATAGACATTATTCAGCGCGTAGCGAGACTCAACTAAAAATAGACCATCCGCCCCAGCTAACAAGGCGGCGATTAACGCATAGCTGCGACGCCGATTAAGCTGATAGGCAATTCCGGCAACAACTAAGGGAATAAACGAACCCGTGAGCGCATTCAGCCAACGGTAACTCCAGGTCGATCGTAATGAACCCGCCAAACCATTCATAGTATGGTGATCCCAGGGAAGATGAGAACCCAGCCACATGCCGATCGCGATAATATATTGGCTCAAGGGCGGGTGGGCATTGAAAAAGTCTGTTCCGGTTAAATAGTTATTGGCAAATTTGGCATAATACACCTCGTCAAATACCAGCATATTAAATCGACCTAATCCCCAAAATCGAAGTAGGACTGAGGCTAAAAAAATAGCGATTAATCCAAGGCGAAACCAATACTTTGATAAGTGATATAATTTATGATTCCCAATCATATAATACTAATGGCTAAATCTTAGGGCATCTCAGGCGATACTTATGAGTCATCATGATCCAAATCAAGCGCATTCCCATGCTAATCCGTCTGGACAACCAGCGAAACAGCCGGGAGTTTTGGCTAAATTCTTTAAATTTGATCGATACCACACTACGATCCGCATAGAACTATTGGCAGGGTTCACCACCTTTATGACGATGGCTTATATCTTGGTGGTGAATCCGGGAATTTTATCCGATGCTATTTTTTTACAAGCATCAGGAGATTTGTTTAATGAATTGGTCATCGCCACAGCACTTTCTGCGGCAATTGCTACCCTAGTTATGGGATTGTGGGCGAATTACCCCCTTGCCCTTGCACCCGGTATGGGGCTTAATGCCTTTTTTACCTACTCGGTGGTATTGGGATTAGGCATCGACTGGCGGATTGCCCTTTCTGCTATCTTAATCGAAGGGTTGATTTTTATTGCCCTAACGTTGTCAAATGTCCGTCATTTAATCGTCAAAGCGATTCCCAATTGTCTGAAACGGGCAACAGCGGCTGGAATTGGCTTATTTATCGCCTATATTGCCTTAAGTGGGGCGGGGATTATCGCCGCTGATGCAGTGACGAAAACAAAATTAGGGGATTTGAGTCAACCCTCGACATTAATTGCGATCGCGGGTATCCTAATTACCTCCGCATTTGTCGCCCGTCGCCTCACCGGGGCGCTGCTATGGGGGATTTTGGCAACGGCGGCGCTAGCCTGGATTCTCGGCGTGTCTCCGTTACCAGAGGGGATCATCGGTGTTCCTGAGTTACCTGTGGATTTAGTCGGAGTTGCGATCGCGGGATTGGGTAGAATCAATCAGGTGAATGGCTGGGATTTCCTAGCAGTGTTGTTCGTGTTTCTGTTTGTAGACTTATTTGACACCGTGGGTACGCTGACTGGGGTGGGGATGCAGGCGGGTTATATTAACGAACAGGGGGAATTGCCCCGGGCGAATCAAGCATTGATGGCGGATGCAGTAGGAACCACAGTAGGGGCAGTTTTGGGAACCTCGACGGTGACGACGTATATTGAGTCGGCTTCGGGGATTGCGGAAGGGGGGCGCACGGGATTTACGGCTGTTGTTGTCGCGGTTTTGTTTATTGGTTCGATCTTTTTTATTCCGTTACTGTCGGGAATTCCAGCGTTTGCTACGACGCCAGCATTGGTAATTGTGGGGGTATTAATGGCTGGGAATTTACGGGGAATTCATTGGGATGATCCGGCGGAGTCAATTCCTTCCTTTTTAACAATTTTAATGATGCCATTGACGTATTCGATCGCCGAAGGTTTAGCGATTGGATTGATTACTTACCCGTTAATTAAAGGATTTCAGGGGAAAGCCCATGAAGTCGCGATCGCGGTGTGGGTTTTGGCGGGGATTTTTGTGCTACGTTTTATCGTGATGGCGCTGAATAGTGGTGGATGAGTTTAAGGGTGTTCCCCGATCAATTGTACTTTTTTAACGCAGAGGACGCAGAGGTTAACGCAGAGGTTCGCAGAGGTTCTCATAAATGATATAACCAAGAAATAACAAAGGACGAATGACGAATGACAAATGACTAATCAATTGTGACTTAAGTGTAGCGCCAGTATGACCTGTAATAATCCATAGTAGGGCGCGAATGCTGTCACGAAGAATACGCAGCCAGGATTCAGGGGGTTGGTTGGAGGATACGGCGATGGGGGTGAAGGTGATGCTTTGGCTTCCGAGGACAAGAGTCGCGATCGCTTTGGCTCTGGGGATATGATAGTCTGAGGTGATTAGGTAGATATGTTGGATTTTTCGGCGTTTGAAGTCAGCCACGAGAGAGGTGAAATTGGTGACGGTATCGACGGCGTGATAGTCGAGATGAACGCGCTGAATTGGAATATTGGCATTTTGGAAAATAGTATAGGTAATATCAGGGGGTGAACCACTGGAAACCCAGATGTTTAGGGAGGGGTGAGTTTGGGCAAATTGGGCGGTGAATCGTTCGCGATCGCGCCCACCGCCTAAGGTTAGAATTGCTTGAGGGTAGGGTGATTGGTATTGTGCGATCGCCAGCCGCAGGGGAATGATACCGATCAATAGTAGGATGAGGGTAACACTGACCCAACCCAAAAAACGATATCGTTTGTGACAGCAACAAACACCCTTCACTGGCTATAGGTTAAATCTTCTGGTAAAGGTTTTTTTTCAATAATAGCAGTGTAAACTCGGATCAGCTTTTTCGCCGCTTGTTCCCAAGTATAGTTTTGAAAGATGAATTCACGGGCGCGAGTTCCCATCACTTTGGCTTGTTGAGGATGATTTAAGCAGTTAATTAAGGCATTGGCAATAGCCTCGGTATCAATTGCCACAACATGAGCGGCTTTAGCCTCAGCCGCTTCTGGGAAATTGCAGCCTGTAGTAATTATACTGGGTAATCCTGACGCCATACCTTCTAAGACAGACATACTGAAGCCTTCGGAGTAAGATGGAGCAACGTATAGAGTCGCGGCGGCTAGAGCAGCATATTTCAATGATCCGGTGAGCATCCCTGTAAAGGTGACAGCATCTAGACAGCCTGCTTGTGTAAAATAGCGTTTAGCTGTGGGCAAAAAGCCGATATTATCGGGTCCAGCTATAACTAAATGCGTCTGCGGAAACTGACGATGAACTTTAGCAAAAGCAGGAGCAAGTAAATCGAGTCCTTTTTTCGGATCAAGGCGACCCAAAAATAAAATTAGGGTTTTATTTCGGGTTGTCGGGAATTGATGGAAGAAAATATTAGGGTTTGCTAATTTAGTCAGTTGGGGCGGGTGGATACCATTGGGAATAACCACTCTAGGACTTTTAATCGCCAAATCATTCATATTCTCACCTTCAGTCCTGGCAAGCACTTGGATAGCACTGGCTTGTTGAAGAGCTGGTTTTTCAAATAAAGCGTAGTAATATTGTTTTTTCCAGGCTTTGTGAGATAATGCCCAAGGTTCTAGCATTCCATGGGGCGTTGTAATGTAAGGAATCTTGGAAATCATACATATCCATTGGGCAATAGAAATCAGAGGACAAAAAATAGTATTTGTGTGAATTATGTCGTAGTTCCTTCTATGGCTAATGAGCCACCGGAGTAAAGAGGTGCTAATAATCAAGTCGTTGCTATGCCAACATGGAAAATACTGAATTTGATAATTTTCGTATACAAGCCATGATTTTAGAGTATAATCTAATCTATCTTTACCATTAGCATTCGTTGTAATCACATCGATAGATATATTAAATTGGCTAATTGCTTGTGCCAGTTCGATAATGACTTTTCCCGGTCCCCCATAATGATCACCCAAATAGGGAGTAATCCATAAAATTTTCATTATTCTTTATTTTTTTAGAACTTCCTCTCAGCATGATTAATCATCTCAAGCCTTTGTTATAATATTTTAACTATAATTGGCTTCCCTAATCGGGCTATTTAAAAATCTAGAAATCTTCAAAATTACAGCTACTTTTCTGAAGGGGTGACAAGCAACTCAAAAGCTCGGCAGAAAAAGCATTTCACCCCTCTTTCCCTCAAAAAGATGGTAGCTTATTGACAGGTTTATTGAGAATGAAAAGGGGAATGAGAATGATAATCATCTGGGTGACTCACAGGGAGTCTGTTGGTTATCTTTAATCCTTAAATGTTCCC
>NZ_JAVKEA010000123.1:0-60091 GCF_040221695.1 Coleofasciculus sp. E2-BRE-01
TGCATTTTTCTCGGTTTTTAGAGCAACTTGTAATTTTTCTTTTTGAGCGGGTTTCAAATAATTTTTGGCTGGCATATTTTTTTCGTTTTTCGGATTTCCTATTTTAATTATACCCTATTTAAATGCCGAACAGCTTACCAGTACAGTTATTATCGGAATTCACCACTATTTTAATTCATTCTTTTATTATTGAAGTTTAGACTCAATTCCCAACGAAATCACATACAGCGCTTTTCAAGTAAGTGAGGTACACAGACAGATCCCCGACTTCTCTAATAAGTCGGGGATCTTGCGTAGAAGACTGTACTTCATCAACCTGAAATCTGCTGTATTATTTATCAGGGCGGGTTCTGTTGATAGATTATCGGTGTGTATCACAATTAAACGGCTAAACCTGCCCCTACAATTAGACTCTTCACGTTTTACTTTTTACACTTAACTGATCAAATAACAGACAAGGTAGATAAGCACTTCCGCCAACCCATTCTGGTGACGCACCTAAATCAACTAGACGTTTAAACGCCTCAAAAATACTACCCGCTACCATAGTATTCTTAACCCGACCGACTATTTCACCATTCTCGACTTTGTAACCTAAATCCAGATTCACGGAAAACTCTCCTGCTAGCTGATTCGATTGACCAGCACCCAGCACTTGATCGACAATCAGCCCTTCTTTCATCCCAGCAATTAAATCCGGCATGGCTGTCTTTCCTGGAATCATACACAGATTGACTAAATCGGGTATGGGACGAGATAACCCACTCCGGAAACCATTCCCACTGGGTTGACATCCCCCTCGCGCCGCCCAACGTCGATCCCAATAAAATTGGTTAACAATACCATTTTCAATTAATACTTTTCTTTGGGTAGGTGTTCCTTCATCGTCAAACGGACAAGCGGAAGCACCGATACTAGGGTCTTCAAACAAGGTTAAACGCGGATCAAAGAGTTGTTCACCAACTTTATCCGCTAAAGGAGACGCCTTTTGTACCACCGCTTGCCCAGAAAGAATCGTATCAAACAAGCGCCCAATGGTACTGGCTACTGCTCTGGGTGTAAATAGAACCGGAAACGTTCCACTGCTTATCGTCGCCTGTCGCTCTGCCCGTCTATACTTTAGCAGCAAGTCTTGCAGGATGCGATCGCAATCCGGATATCCATCCCGCTGAATATCATAGCTATAAGCCTGAAGAAAATCTTCTCCCTTAACTAAATTCCCTGATAGACTAGCACTCAGGATTTGGCGGCTACGTTGTGTCCAAACATTACTGGTGGTGGCAATTTTCACCGAACTCGAGCGAATGTGAAACGCGACATCCACCAATATATCAGGGTTATAAGCATGAACCTGCTCAATTAACCCTTGTCCCACCTCAACTAATTCTTGGGTGGGTGGGGGCTGAAAATCGCTTTTCGGTGTCGTCAGTTGTACATCCCTAGCCAACTCGAACTCTACGGGAGCGCCAATTTCTGAGGTTTGTACGGCGGCGGATACTAAGTCATCCAAGCGACTCAAATCCGTAGAACTGGCAAATCCCAGACGCCCATCACAGACAAGACGCAGCGCTATTCCCTCACGGGCTTTGGTTTGCAGGGATTTTAAACGATTATTTTCAAAGGTAATCGGTGTATCTTGACTGGACAAATAGTAAACCTCAGCCGCTTCAGCCTGCTGAGTGGCTTGGTTTAAAATCCGCTCCAGCGTTGAATCACTCAATGAGAATCTCCCACTTTATGGAATTGCCTTTCTCTTTTCATATAATATGAGAGGCTTGATAGTCAATCTGATTATGCTTTTTTTGTCGGGGCAAGACTTTGAAAAGCTGCAAAGCGACCAGCACCAGATAAAGCGGATTGATTAATAGATAGCGCTTCCAGAGACGAACAGGTTCTTGCATAAATCGATAGAGCCATTCTAAACCGAACGTTTGCATTAAAATTGGGGCTTCGTGAACTTGACCCGCGTGCATATCAAACGCAGCACCGACACAGAGTATAGGACAATCCAAGCGATGGCGATGAGTAAACGCCCACTCTTCTTGCTTTGGACATCCTAAGCCAACAAAAAGGATACCTGCTCCCGATTGGCGAATGGTTTGCACGTACTCCGCATCTTCCTCTGGAGTTAATGCTCGAAATGGTGGAGAGATTGCGCCAGCGATTTTCAAGTTAGGGTATTTTTGGGTCAGCTTGACTTGCAGTTGCTCTAAAATAGCGTCGGTTGAACCATAGAGAAAAATACTCACGCCTTCAGCCGCTGCTTGTTTGCACACCCTTAACATAAGTTCAGGTCCCCGGACGCGATCGCGCAAATATTTTTCTCCCGATTTGCGAAACAGATTCAGCGCCCAGCGTACCGGTTGACCATCTGGGGTGACTACAGTAAAGTTGTTCAGGCGATAACCATGACCTTGGGGGTCAAGATAACCACGCATCATGCTATGCACATCCGTTGCTGCTACTGTGCAGGATTGATGCTGTTGAGCGTTTTGAATGATCAGATCGGTACATTCCTCATAGCTTGTTCGATGAACGCCAATTCCGATGACACTGGTTTGACTGGGAGACACTGGTAATGTTTGAGTATTCATTCCTATTTCCTCATAGCTGCCCAAACTGGGTTTCGTATTTTTATCGCCCGAAGTCCCAAAACCTTGTTTCTATAGACCTGGAGTGAGCCAGACGCACGGTCAACGACTTTTGGGTTTATCCTTATCTCGCTAAGTCTGGGGAGTTAGGTGTGAACCTATTTTGGGTTGGGGAATAAAATCCTTTATGGGAAGCAATTTACTTTTAATTGCTCAGCCATGTCAATAGTTGTACATAGATCGAAATGTAAATCAACCAATTGCGAGTCTTTATGTAAAGAGTCTTTACAAAGTTTTGTAAAGTATCAACCGTTTCATCTGTCTGTAATCCAGCTAATTCAAGTTATGGCGCTACACGCTGGTGTATTTACACAACATTAGAAATGGAGGCTTTATCAGGAGTTATTTAGAACATTTGTACTGTAACTGCGCGAGAGCGTGCTGCTATAATTTACCCCTTTTGGGTGAGGGCGAGGCAGATGTCAGGAGGGTTGATCAAATTAGTGTGAAGTTTTCATAAAGATACGACAGGCTGTTTATGAAGAGTCTGTGAAGAGTCTATTTTTGGGTAGACAGTAGTTGATTAAATTCAGTAGTTTTACTACAGACAGAGAAAATATACTTACGGGTTTCAGTCTAGCAATTAAATTTTTCACAAATCCCTCGACTTGAAACCTGATCTATGCCAACTCGGTGACACTGTTTAGTTCGCGTCATTGTTCATGGGTTATGAACGGTAATCCAAGGTGGATGATGTATTAACACGGTGACGCCCTGTATAGAATCCCTTGACCTAAATACACGTTGAGTTTCACGTTCTGGGCGAGGGATAGATTTAATCTGGCAAAAAACGGGTGCATGCTAAATTATGACTACCATTACGGTTACAAGCGCTGCTGACAGTGGAGCGGGTTCTCTGAGAGCTGCGATCGCGCAAGCCCAAGCAGGAGATACAATTCAATTTGACTCTAGTCTGGCGAATCAGACGATTACCCTCACCAGTGGTCAACTCGAAGTTGATAAAGACCTGACAATTGATGGGCAAAATACTCCAGGTTTAACCATTAGTGGGAATAACGCCTCCCGTGTTTTTTTTGTTCAAGGAGATCCACCCTGGGAACCTGTAGAGGTTACTCTAAAGCATCTGACTATCGCTGATGGAAAGACGACGGAGAAGGGTGAAGACGGGGCGGGAGCTGGACTTTGGACATTTAGCTCCACCAAGTTAACCCTAGAAAATACCACCTTTAAGAATAACCATGCTAATGGTGAAGGTGGGGGGGCGATTTATGCTGGGTGGCGTAGTACCAACATTGTAATCAATAGCACATTTGAAAACAATAGCTCATCCGGGAATAGCTTGACGGGTAAGAGTGAGCGAGGGGGTGGTGCGATCGCGGTTAAAAGTGAAAGCTCACTTACCGTCAGGGATAGTCAGTTTACCAGCAATACCGGAATTAATGGTGGCGCGATTAATACCGTCTTGGGGGGGTTAATTGTGGAAAACTCCACCTTCACCAATAATGACTCGACTCCCGGCGGTTCAATCGGACCCCATACCTTTGGTTACGGGGGTGCCATTTATACCGATGGTGCTTCAGCAACCAATGATAGCAGTACTTCTGGCACAATCGAAATTCGCAATAGTCGATTTGAGGGCAATAAAGGCGCCGGACAAGGAGGAGGGCTGCTGTTATTTGGGTACGAAGGCGACGAGGTGATTATCGAAGATAGCACAATTATCGATAATCAGGTGATTGAATCGGTCAACGGTGATGCTCTCGGTGGCGGCTTGCGACACGGGAATAGCAAGTTAACAGTGCGTAACACCACCTTTGTCAATAATCGAGCGTTAGTTCAAGGTGGTGGTTTGTGGATCGGCGAGAAATCACCTGTCACCATTGAAAACAGTACCTTTTACGAGAATAAAGCCGAGTCAACCGATGGTAAGAAAGGTTTGGGGGGAGCAATTCTTTTAGCGAATGGTTCTCAACCCACGATGATTACCAATACCACGGTTGCCAATAATTATGCTGGATGGCAAGGTGCTGGATTCTGGGGGGGTGGACGAAATGTCACGCTCCAAAATAACCTGGTTGCAGATAACTTAGCGAATAATGGCGGTAATGATTGGGATATTTTCCATCACACCGGTAAGGTATTTAGGGATGGGGGCGGTAACTTTCAGTCCAATTATCCTAATCCAGAGGATACGAAAGTAACCGATGGGGTGACGCTGGTTGATCCCCAACTGGGTGGGTTTACCGATAATGGAGGTACGGTACAAATTGCCCCCAAACCGGGTAATCCATTAGTAACAGGGGGAGCTGTGGGGAGTCGTTCTCCAGATACTGCTGCCACAGCGCCGAGTGACTTGAGCCTGACAGCAGTTTCCGCTACAGAAATTGAATTGACCTGGGCGGATAATAGTAATGATGAAACAGGATTTAAAATTGAGCGATCGCGCGACCAAGAAAATTGGACGGTAATCGCTACCACGGTGGCTGATGTTACCCGTTATCGGGATACTGATTTAACCTCGAATACACAATATTACTATCGCCTCAGGGCAATTAACGACATTGGTGATTCTTCTGCTACGTTCGCCCAGGTAACCACCGATAGCATAACCAACCCTCAACCCATCCAAGAGAATCCTCAACCCATCCCGAAACCTGCGCTGAGTCGCACATCTGAGGATGTTTTCTTCGTTGAAGGGGACTCGGATGCGGTTCAACTTCAATTTGAACTCACCGGAAGTGACACCAATTCAGTTAATGAAGTTGGCATTTTTTGGGTGGATGATCAGTCGGGTTCCATTAACGGTATTGCTCCTGGTGAAGTCGGATATTTGGCAGCCGCCCTCAGCCAATCTCAAGTTGTTTTCTCTGTGCTTCCTGGCAATCAGTTTACGGATTTAAGCTTGACCCGTCAATTTGGGGTTGATGGGGCTCAGAATTTTGGGTTTTACCTGATCAACGACAGTACCACGGATACAGTACGGGCTGAGTTGGCGGCTGGAGGTACTCCGGATAATGTATTCTTTGGTTTGACCTCTGCCAATGGCAATCAGTTTGACCCTGTACAGGTATCTGAATTAGGTGATAACTACTATAACCTGGCGTGGGAAGATGGCAATGATGGGGACTTTGATGACCTAGTTTTCACGGTGCAAATCACGGAAACTGAGCCAGGAGTCGGAACCCAGTTACAAGGAGGGCAAGAAGCAGAACTCATTGATTTACGGGATCAGGTAACGGGTATGATTCCAGCTCAGTTTGGCGTAAATAGTGACGCGGACTATGACAATAACTTTGGATTTTATATCATTGATGACCCAGATGGTCGCATTGGAGATTTGCGCCCTGGTGATCCCGGTTATGCGGAGGCGGCGGTTCGTCAGCGATTGGACACAGACGCGGGACTCCCGGCTGGGACGTTAGTGGCTCCCTTTATCATCGCCGATGGCAGCGCTGAGGAGTTTTTGGCAGAGAATCCCACCAATCAGAGTGGTGAAGACGTGATGGCTTATTTTGCCTTTATGGGAGCTAACCCGGATGGGGTAGACCACGTTCGCCTGTTGGGTGATAATACCATTGGGTTTGAGGATCAATGGAATGGAGGCGATCGCGATTATGATGATTTGGTGATTCAGGTGAATTTTATTTAGATCGTTATATTTTCCATCATATTCCTAAGTGTGTTGGAACCTCTGCCTTTGATGCTTTAACTACAAGTTGACGTGCGGAATGTGGGCTAGATTATAATCAGGACAATCTGCTCGGTGGTTCATGCTTGACTGAGTATTTCCTGATAGATTTTGGAATAGAATCTCCCCTTTGTTTCCCAACTAAACACTTCAATTCCCCTCTGTCGCCCCGCCTGTCCCAGTTTAAGTCGCAGTTTCGGGTCAGTGGCTAAACACGTCATCGCTTGAGCCATATCCTGAACAACTTGTTCTGGATTTTGGGCAGGTACTTTATAACCAGTTTCCTCTGAGACCAAGATGGTTGGTCCTCCTAGGTCTAGGCATATCACTGGGCGACCAGCCACCATTGCTTCCAAACAAACGGTTCCTCCAGACTCGTGTAAGCTGGGGTGAACTAATACATGACATTCCTCTAGCTTACGCAAGGTTTCATTTCGAGGTAGCTCACCCCAGAACTTGACTTTGGGCATGATTCCTAGTTCTTGGGTAAGTCTGTGCAATCGCTCTCGCTCGACACCATCTCCAACAACCCAGTACTCTGCTCCCTCAATGTTGGCAAGTGCAAAGGCTCGCAGACCCAGGTGAAATCCTTTCCAGTGAAGAAGACGACCAATACTAATAAATCTTACTGGCTGAGTGTCAACTGATCTATATTCGGCAAGATCACTAACTACTGTTTTGGGTAAACCCACCTGAGAATATACTTGAATTTCTTTTGCACCGAGCTTCCATAACCGTTGAGCGGTTGCTGGTGTTGTGGCTAAAACCACGGCACTCCGTTGAAGGGCAAGGCGGACAAACAAATCATGTTCGCCCAACCAGCGAGCTAAATCTCGCAGCAGTTCGTGAACCTTGCCATGAAAACTAAAATCTTGCCAAAAGCCTTTTGGCGCTGATTCCCCTCCACCCACTGGTCCCCAGACAAATGGCACTGGAAGGAGAGGGAGGATAGTAGGCATTTTGTATGTAGCATAAACCATCTGATGTACCAAGTCTAAGCTGACTTCACGGTGAAGTTTACGGGCAATGAAGTAAGCTTGGATTTGCCAGAGATAGTAGTGTATATATACTCCCAATTGAAATTTCCACAACATTTGATCCAAGGGCGATTCCAAGTAGATAAAGTGGAGATTGGGCATAGGATGACGGGTGATCTCTTCCTCAATGCTAGAGCGATCGCGTGACCAAGTTAGTACCCATACCTCATAGTGATTTGCCATCTCCTGTGCCATATTCCAGCCCTTTCCAGGCTCAGAGCCCATTCCGGGTTGACATCTGTAGGCTGATATACAAATTTTCATTTTACTTATTTAGCCCATCTGGGTTTCAGCGATTTACATTTATTATAATTTTCCCAGAGTGACTAGCGATCCAAAACAGTTAATATAATATTTCATTTTATGCAGCAAAAGCTGAAACTGACTACTCTTGGTGTTGAACTAGCACAGGAAACTGGCTTTCCCGACGGATGCCCCATCCTTAAAGCATGGCGCGATCGCTATTCCCCCCAATTTAACCAGGTAGTACAAGAAACCTTTGAAATCGTTGAAAATAAAGAGGCTGATGGGTTTCTGCTGCCATCCAATGTTTCGTTCTATTCCCCCAAACGACTTAACCAGATTGGCGCGATGGTGGCTGACTTGGGGTTGCCTTCAATTGGTTTCGATATCAGCCATGAGCGGCGAAAACCTGGATGGCTTGACTATATTATCCGCTTTTCTTGGTATCGTTCGCTCCATGAACCAGGGGTAATTATTAGTCCAGCATTCCTTAATGGAGATGGATTCGATCTAATGGCGGAATTGGGTATCTTGGACTGGGAACCCAAGCAAAAAGAAGTCTTGCCAACGGTTAGTTTTTGTGGTAGAGAAGGGGGGAGAATTGGACGAGCTATCTGGAGAATGATGCCCAAAAGTCTGACTCGTCAGATGGCGACTAATTTTTTCTGTGCTACGACTCCCGGTATTCGCATGACCTGTTGTTACCCACTACGAGTCGATGCGATGCAGGTTTTGGAAGGAGATTCTCGGATTAAGACGGACTTTATTGGGCGGGGGACAGCGGGACTAAAACCTAGTGTGCAGGGGGATAGACGTCACCAATTCATCGACAATTTGCAGCGTAATGCCTATGCCCTTTGTGTTCGGGGGGCGGATAATTTCAGTTGGCGATTATATGAAGTGCTTTCTCTGGGTAAGATTCCGATACTGATAGACACCGATTGTATGTTGCCCTTGGAGGAGGAGATATCCTGGGATCAGTTGATTGTCCGGGTTCCATCTACCCACTTGCAGGAATTGCCGGATCGGTTGTGGGAATGGCATTCTCGGCTTTCTCCGTCGGAGTTTTGTGACTTGCAGCGAAGGTTACGGTTGCTTTTTGAGCGCTTGACACCAGCGCGGTTTTATCCGGAGGTATTTGGGAAAATCCTGGGATGAAGAGAATATTTTCAGGGATAATTGCTACGGATTACCCTGACCATTCGCCATCACATAAGAGATCACTTCGGCAAAAGATTCAGCAGCAGTTTCAGGATTTGTTTGAGCGATGAATTGTTGGGAATACTGACCCATTGAGGTGATCGAGTCAGGATGGTCAAGAAAACGCCCCATGAGAACGGCTAACTCTTGAGGGGAATAGGGATCAAAAATATAACCATTGTCTCCTTCAACCACCATTTCTGCTGCACCTGCCCATTTAGAACAGAGGACAGGTTTACCAAATACCATGGCTTCCAGTGCCACCATACCCCAAATATCCTCAAACGTGGGAAAAACAAACACATCAGTTTGCTGAAAATAACCGCCTAAACGTCCATATTCTACCCAACCTACCCAGGTCACAATATCTTCTAATCCGTTGTCCTTAACGAACGCTTGCAGTTCTTCCCGTTGATCTCCTGTGCCAATAATCAGTAAGGAATAATCACGGTATCCCTCGGTTTGTAGAATGGAGCAGGCTTCTAAGAGCGACTTAATCCCTTTTCTGGAGGTAATTCGCCCTACATATAGAAATATGGGGCGTTGGAGTTGTAATTCAGCTAGCTGAGTTTGCTCCAGACTTTGACGCAGGGTTGTCGCATCTGGCACCAAATAGTTTCTGGTAAAGACTTTATCTTCTTTGGCGCCCAGAGCTTGCATCAGATAGGTTTTGGCTCCCTGGCTGTTAGGGACAAAGGCGTCAGCAAACCGGGCGATTAGGCGTCTTAGCCAGGAACGAATTTTGGAATCTTGAAAGTCTGAATTGGGGGAACTGCCGTCGTAGATAATGATAAATCGACACTGAAGCCAAGGTTTCAAAAGCAGCGCCAAGACTGTCCACAAGGAGAAGGCTTGGGCAAAAACGATGTCTGGCTTAAACCGAAGTAAATGACCGACAATGCCAGGAGATAAATACATAAAACGACGGTTATAGCCGGTGGTTGTCTTCGTCGTTTCGATAGATCGCATTTGACCGACGACTTGGATGACATTGGCACCAGGCGCTTGTGGCTCAAATCCGGGCCACACCAGTCCGGTGTAAAATATTGTGTTTTTAAATTTCTTGGTGAATTCTGCTAAAACAGGCTGCCAGTAAGCCCCCAGTTCTACGGAAGGAACCAGCCAAGCAATGCGAAGGTTGTCCATTGATGTACCCGGATTTCGTTTCAGGTTTTATTTCCCTCGAACCTACCAAATACTGCACTCCAAAGCAATCGCCTGTAAGGTAACAGGCAATAAAGAGACCAAAATAAGCCGCCATGTCGTTTAGCAAAGTGCTGCCACTCTGGGAAGGGGTAAAGGACTTGTTCTTGGATAGATAACCCTTTGGGTCGATCTATTTTCTTTAAGAGATTGGGTAGTGGTTCTGACGCTTCAATTGTGCTGTCCTGACGCCGATTCAGGGGACAGGTTCCGACATAACCGGGAGCCACCCAAACAGTACATCCTTGTTGCTGGGCGCGTAAACCGTAGTCAAAGTCTCCTAGATAATGGGTAAAGGCTGGATCGAGATTACCCACGACTTGAGCGACTTCTCTGGGAATGAGAACACAGTTACCATTAATCGTGTCGCACTGTTTTGCCTGGGCTTCGGGTTCTATCAAGTCGAATTTCAGGGGACGCCACTGACTTGCCTGAACCATACCACCGTAGACAAGGGTATTCATCTGAGAATCGCGGATAGAGCCTGTGACAATTGCTCGTTGGTATCCTTGTTGGCTAAGGTGGTCGGAGGTGGTCAGCAATATGTTTAGCGCCTCTTGGTCAAGTAGGGTATCATCGTTGAGCCAAAGGTAGTTGTCGTAGTCGTATTTGAGTGCTTCACCAAAGGCTTTGTGCATCCCTCGGTTCCAATAGAGGTTGCCATCGCCAAGGAGAATCGTGACTTGAGGATAGGTTTGTTGTACTTCCTCTGCTGTGCCGTCGGTACTGCCATCATCAACTAGATAAACATCCAGTGTGACTTCAGGGGGAAGTCCCTGGTTGAATAACGCCGCCAGACAGGCTAGGGTGTCGGTCTTACGGTTATAGCAGGTCATAAGTACGGCTGTGCGATCGCAAGTCATGGGTTAATCTAGCTTCAGGATTACTCTATTATCTGTCAGCGATCGTTAAATAGCTGCCATAGAAGGCAAGAATTGGTAATCTTTCGCCTAAGACGCGAGTCATTTTGCCACTTCCCCTGATTGCAACATTCACGAAACCCACTGATTCTAATTGCTGTTTCAAGTCGGCAGGATAATGCTGTGAGACGTGGGCTCCACCTAGAACACTTCTTCCTGTAAGCTTTAAACGCAGATAGTTAGGGTTAGGTGTTGTGAGTAGCAGTCTACCACCGGGTTTAATGATGCGGTAGAATTCATGCAATGTTTTTAGAACTTCATCGGGATAAATATGTTCAATAAATTCTCCGGCAACGACAACATCAAATGATGAATCGGGGGCATTTATGTCTGTGGAATATGAACATATTGTACTTGTATAAATTTCTTTGGGTATCTTAGCTAAACGGCTATCAACACAATCTAAACCCACAAGTTGCAGACGCGGATTTAACTCCTTGAGAATCCTTCCACCTCTTCCCGTATTACATCCAACGTCAATAACTGTTTGTACCTGCTCAGGAAAATGGCGGGAAAACTGCCTATATCTTTCTAAAGTGAATGAATCAGTTTCACTTCCTTTTTGTGCTATGTTAATTTCTTCGTAGTTTTTCATAATTTCATTCCTGATAATGTCTCATGATTTGGATTATTTTTACTGATAACCCAAGCGCAACCTTTTAAGTTGGCTCCGAATACCTAGTGCAGAACGTGTTACTTTGAGCATAAGTTTGACAATAGCTAGCCAAAAGCCCAGTTCTCCAATATGTTCTTTAAGCAATTCTTGATTGGACATAAGCACCTGATATTGAGCTTGAATATGCCTCAGTCGTGAGCTTGTTGTTGAAAGTCCCGAATTTGTCTTACGGTAATTGATGCCAACAATGCCAGAATGCTTCCATTGATTAGGACAGACGGCTAAGCGGATTTGTAAGTCCCAATCTTCGTACAGATTCCTACCATGTTGCATTCCACCTGCCTTTATGTAAAGTTCTTTAGGGATAAGCAGATCTCGAAGAGGTGAACCAGACCCATTTGCTAACCATCGCAATCTTTGCTTGATATCCAAATTAGCCAAATCTGAATTATCCCGATACAAAATCGATTCATCTTCACCACGAACTAACTGAACATCCGAATAAGCTATAGTTTCCATGCTACCTTGTAGCGCTAAAAACTCCTTTTCTATTTTTTGTGGCGTGTACCAGTCATCACCATCGAGGGTCGTAATTAGCTCACTTTGAGCCGCACGAATCGCTAAATCCCTATTTGCGGCAACTCCCAGATTTTGTTCTCTTAAAATCGGCTTAATTTGGGAATATTCATGAGCTAGAGATGTAATGAGTTCTCTTGATCCATCTGTAGACCCATCATCTGCTACTATAAGTTCAGTAACTGGCATTGTCTGATTAACCACGCTCATTATAGCTTTCTGCAAAAACTTCTCTTTATTGTAGTTGACAATAATACAGCTAATAGTGGTCATGCTTTAGCTACCGTAAATCTATGTAGTATATATTTATTTTGCTTTGATGATAGATTATAGCATAAAGGGTCAGGGCATCAAATATAACTTTTTGTAAAGATTTATATACTTTTGTGAACATATACTTAGATTTGAACAATGTGTAGCCCATCGAAACGCAAGTTCAAAAATTAAACATTTTCCATTCCCTTAAAATTACTGAAACACACCATTCCGGCAGAATAGTAATAGGCTAAATCAACTAACTCTTTAATTGAAATGATCCAGATCAAGGAAACTTTACATATTTTCTTCAAAAATCCTCTGACCACCTATCTGCGCTTTTTAATAAATTGGCTAAAAAATCAATTTAAATTTAAAGGATTAAAGCAAGGATACTTATCCATCGTTTTAGATTCAGAACTAGAACCTAATGTTCGTATAGACAGCGAGGTATTAGTCATCGAATCCTCTATTGGCTCCTTTTCTTATGTATGCGGCAAAACGTTGATCACTAAGACTTCTATGGGAAAATTTTGTAGTATTGGTCCCCGTTGCCTGTTTGGTTGGGGGATACATCCTTCTAGAGATTTTGTTTCTACCCATCCTATTTTCTACTCAACGAAAAAACAAGCTGGTATCACTTTTGCCGATCAAGACTATATAGAAGAAAGAAAACCGATCACAGTTGGCAATGATGTTTGGATTGGGGCTAATGTCATCGTTTTAGATGGTGTAACAATTGGGAATGGAGCCATTGTCGCTACTGGAGCCGTTGTGACTAAAGATATTCCCCCTTATGCTATCTATGGTGGTGTTCCTGCCAAGCTTATCCGTTATCGATTTGAGCAAGAAATAATTGACCGTTTGATGGATTTTCAGTGGTGGAACAAAGATCAAGAATGGCTGAAAAATAACTTCAAACTTTTTCATAATATTAATGAATTGATTAATTATATAGATAAAATTAATATTCCACATACATCAGATAATCGTACTCAAGTTAAATAATTTAACTCATAACGTGTATCATTCAGAACTAGATAGCCTGTTCATCCCTAAAAATGTACCTCACGAAAGCGATAACCGCTAGACTTCAGGATGCAGGGCAAAATTTTTCATGCCTTGGCGATCGCAGATGGGTAAAGTAGGGTATCATCTAGACATCTAGAGTAATCTCAAGAGGAAGTAACTGGTTGAGTGATGTCCATAGACAAACCAAGGTGTTTGGCTTATGGTTATGGCAGGTTAAGAGGACGGCAGTGGGTTTAAAAGTGTAATTATGTCTCGTATTAGTTGTATAATCGTTAGCTACAATAAAGGTAAATTTTTGCAGGATGCTATAGTTAGTGTACTTAACCAGACACGGCCAGTAGCTGAAATTATTGTCGCCGATGATGGTTCAACTGATGGATCTAGAAATTTAATAACATCCCTTGCTCAAGAATACTGCAAAATTAAACCAATTTTCAGAGAAAAGAATCTTGGGGTAGCCGCTAACAGAGACCTAGCTATCAGAGAAGCTAATGGTGATTTATTGACAACCCTTGATGGGGACGACTGGTACTCTCCTCAAAAAATAGAGAAAGAGTTGATCGCTATACAAAACAAGCCTGATGCCATAGCTTATTCAGATGTTCGGCTTGTCAATCGGGAAGGGAAACAAATTTCCGAGTGGGATATTTCTGGATTTTCTAACTTTGATATTGCTCAAAGATTACGCTGGTTATCGCATCGTATAGGTCCAATTCCTAGAGATATGCTTCTACCCAAAAAACTTTACTTAGAAGTTTTAGGTATGCGTCATTGTCTTCCTATATACGAAGATTGGGACTTTAAAATTCGTCTAGCCGCCTATCCTAATGAATGGATACACTCTGGCATTGCTGGCATCAATTACCGTAAGACTAAATCTGGACTATCACAGAGTAGTTCGCTAATACATACTAAATGTCAATATCAGGTACTAATGGCGAATCAAAAATTACTTAAAAAGTATCTTGGTACTCAAGGATTCTGGTTAGCAATTGCTAAAGTTATTTTAAAAGCAGGACGTTCTGTAGCTAGAAAAGTTATTCTTCCGGATTAGATTGCTAGACTTGTCAAATCTACTAAAAAAATTAGGTAATTTTAGATGATTAATTCGACCACAGACATAAAACCATTGTTTGTTTTTTCAATGCCGCGTGCTGGCTCTACTTTACTTCAGCGTCTTCTCGCCTCTCATGAAAGTATAAGCACGGCTGTGGAACCCTGGATATTGCTTCCTTATATTTATACACTTAGGGAGAAAGGAATTTATAGCGAATACGGTCACTTCCTTTTAGTAAAAGCTGTGGATAATTTTTGTCATCAGTTACCTAACGGTCAAAATGATTACTTAGCAGAAATGCGGATGTTTATATTAAGACTTTACTCTAAAGCAGCTAATAATAATGCTACTTATTTTTTAGATAAAACACCTAGATACTATTTAATTGCGGAGGAGCTTTTCCGCATTTTTCCTGAAGGAAAATTTGTGTTCTTATGGCGTAATCCGTTAGCCATAGTCGCGTCCATAATAGAAACTTGGGAACAGGGTAAGTGGAAGCTCTACAGACACAAAATAGATATATTTGATGGTATAGCTAATCTAGTGGAAACTTATGAGAAATATGGTAACCAAGCTTATAGCTTGCAGTACGAAGCTCTTCTTTCTAATCCAGCAACCGAATTACAGCAACTATTTGCCTACTTAGATCTGCCATTTAATCCCGCATCCAACACACAACCCATTGAACTGAAAAATCAGGTACTTGGAGATCCCACAGGAGTCAAGCAGTATAAATCGATTAGTAAGGAGCCAATGAGTAAATGGAAATATACCCTTGCTAATCCTATTCGTAAGAGCTGGTGTCGTCAATATTTACATTGGATTGGTAAAGAGCGACTAGGGGTAATGGGTTATAGTTTGGATGAATTGTTTACTGAACTGGCAACTATCCCTTTTAACTCGCACCTAATTCTACAGGATCTCCTTCTCATACCTTATGGCACTCTATATTGTGCTATTGAACCTACCTTGATCAAGCATAAAATGCAAATCTTACCTAACTGGCAGAAGTTGCACACACACACATAATTTTTAATTAAATGAATGGTGTAAGATTGAGGATGAAGTGAGTTATTGTAAATACTGTAAGCTACTTGATATTTTGCCTTACACCATCTATGTTGGTATAATCATTCACTGTGTCATTCTTTTAATTCTTAAAATAGCGGCATAAAAATTAAACGATCTGATTATTAGAGTCCCAATGAATCTCAACTCCTTAATTAAGAAATTTATTAAAATAATTACAATTAAGTAGGTGATTATCGTTGCAATTGTTGCTCCCATTGCTCCATAACCTGGTATCAGTAAAAAGTTCAAAACCAAATTGACTATCGCGCCCATACTTGTAAAAATAAGAGTAAATTTTAATTTTCTTTCTATGGTTAAAACAGTACCCCGTGCCACCCCAAAACAACTATTAAATTGAGACCACACATAAATCGATAACAGAGTTCCAGCAGGTGCAAAATCTGCTCCATAGAGAATCTGAACGATATAATGAGATAAAAGTGATACCGGAATAGCGCCAGCTAGCCATATCAGCGTTGATATGTCAAAATAAACCTGAAGTTTATCGAGATAATCGTCCTGACTCGTTTCCTTAAGTGCCGTCAGTTTGGGTAAAATTGATGAGGCTAATACCATCGGGAAAAAATCTAGGAGTCGCGATATCTTAACCGCTGCGGCATAAAATCCCAATTCAGATTTATCCGGTAACATTGAACCTAGCATTAACTGATCGATATCAGCATAAATATAAATAGCTATTCCCGCACCAACTAGTAGCCACCCCTCTTGGAGCAATTCTTTAGCTCGTTTCCAATTAGTTCGCCATGCTTGAATGTGATTTCCCTGGCTTTGATAAATGATAACTAGCCCGATTGAACCCAACACAACCTCCGCCAATCTCGCCCAAGCAAAGGCAATCAGAGGAGCTTGTAGATAAATTAATCCAACTCTAATCGCCGCCATAAACACATAGGCAGAATTCTTGGCAGCAACTGTATATTTTGACTGGATTTGGGACTGGAACCAGAAATCAATCGTATTAAATGCATTAAAAAGAGTTCCGGCGGCGATAATTCCCACTAACCAGTGAGTTAAGGATTCATTGGGTTGTAGCCAATAAATTGTTACTACGGCTGTCAATAGAGTAATTAAGCCACCAGCGAATTGGAGAGCAAAAGTTGTACCAAGAGTTTCATTTTTACTGGTAGGAGTTCGAGCAATATCACGCACAACAAGAGTTTTCAACGCTTGCAGCGTCGCAAATCTAAACATCCCCACAAAAGTCATCGCGTAGGTGAGCGTGCCAAACTGGGTTGGACCCAGATAGCGAGTTACCCAAACTCCAACCACTAAACTCAATCCAAGTTCTATCACTTTGCTAATAAAAAGCCACCCCATATTACTGAGGACTTGACGTAAGCCAGGACTAAGCTTTTGAATGAGTGAAGCGATTTTGTCAAGCATTAGAATTGCATTCCTGATTAAACTCTAGTGATTGAAGATAGATTTGTGCGTACAACGATGACTCAGTTTAATCAGTATAGTTACTCCTCTCCTCAGTGGCGCTGATTTGAGGGGATGAAGAGGTTGACTCAAACGCTAAAGTCTTCTGAATATGGGCATCATCGCTGATATCTTCTGCTGTCACTTCCATCGTTAACCTCGCTGTCATCAACACATAAAATGCCCAACCACTAGAGATTGAAACTAGAGTGGTTTCTGTAAAATTGGTGATCATTAACCAGGTAAAAATAATTAATGGTAATCCGGCTGTACTATCTTTTGTACGAATCAGATGCAGGACTCCATAATAAATATTTACTAACAATGACAGGCTGAATAAGGTCAATCCAATCCAACCAAAATCTAAGCCCATATCTAAAAAACCATTGTGAGCATGCATGGCTTTAAAACCACTCGGAGTTCTGACGTTAAATGAAGGGTCATTCACTCCTCGCCATTCCTGCCAAAACCCTCCATATCCATAGCCAAACAAAGGATACTTGTTAATAGCATCAACAACATGTGCCCAGATATATGTGCGACCAGTTAAGGTCATATCCTTACCCAGTTTTTCCACGATAATGTACTCTGCATTCTCGGTAATTAAAATCACTAGAGACACTGCAAGTGCCAGAAATACACCCATGCAGGCAAAAGCGGTTCGAGGTGGTAAACGTTTGAGAAATCGGAGAAATCCTAAGAGACATATCAATATAAATACTAATGCTTTCCCCATACCACTCCCAGCTTGTTGCACGAAGACAACGGCTAACATGGCTAAACTCATGAAGATAAACTTATACTTTCTGGATACATCGACTGACCATAAGTAAAGGATAATTGCGCTTACAGCCATTGTTGGACCCGCATAATTTTTATGCCCGAAATGTTCCAGTCCATATACTAAAAAAAGAATAACAGCGATGCCATGATACCAAGTTAACATCGCCAGTAACTCTTTCCAGGTATACTGCTTACCAATATAAATTAATGCCAGGGTAACTCCTATATGAACAAGGCTTGCTTTTAACGTATAACCTGGAATGTTAGAAAATGAAAAAGACAAAAGCATTATCAGAATATAGCTGCAAAAAAATAAATTATTTTTGAGGAAAGACGAAACAATATAAACGGCATCCTTAAGGTTACTATTTAACCTTGGCGCTAATAAAACAAGACAAGCGATATAAGTCGCTAGAGTTATGCTAAGAGTAGGCAAAGTCGTATCTCTTAGAGTCAAAACCTGAGGATGAAATTTATTCATCAGTCCTAGGCCTAGGGTGACTTTGCCGATAATTAAGATAAGTAAGGTGGCACAAGCTTGTTCAAAAATCTTAGACCATCGACTATTGGAATTAATTAATTGAAACGCTACGACGAAATAGACTGACCCGACAAAAAAGAGTAAAGTTAAAATTAGGGGATGTAATATCAGTTCTTTCATTTAATAACCTGTGATCGAGCAACTTGGAAATTATCAAAATTTAAGCCAACCAAAGGCTTTAACGCTATCGTTAAAAGTCTGATGAACGCTGCTTCCCCTACTTAATGTGGTACAGAATCCTTAATTTTTTTGAACCAAGGGTAAAAAATTAATTATACAGATAAAATTGGAGAGTATCCACTCTTAACAGTAAAGATAGCCGATGCGCTATGTACCTCAGCAACTGACCCACCCAGTCGGTGCAGCTATGTCCTTAGGGGTTTTCCTAACGCTCATCTGCCCCGGTTCTATCGGTAGGGCGCAACTGCCAACCTTTGAACAATTACAGCCTCAACCCCCACCAGCTAGCTTGGCACAATCCCAAGCAGAGTATACCCTAGGCGGCGGCGATCGCATTCGCCTCGATATCTTGGAAGTGCCTCAATATAGCGGAGAGTATCAAATCCCGCCTGGTGGTTCACTCACCCTGCCCCTGATTGGGAGTGTATCACTGGAGGGACTTACCGAACAACAGGCTGCCCAAGTCATTTCGGCTCGATATCAAAGTGTGATCAAACGCCCTCTAGTCACTGTCACCCTGCTCAGCCCTCGCCCTTTTAATGTGTCAGTTTCGGGGGAAGTCAATCGTCCAGGATCATATACCCTATCCTTTACAGGAGGTGTCGGAGATAATCCAGGCATACAATACCCCAGTGTCACCCAAGCCATACAGCAAGCTGGGGGAGTAACCTTATCGGCTGATCTTCGCAATGTCCAAGTTCGCCGACGCCAACAATTTGGTTCAGGAGCGGTGACTAAGGTTAATCTTTGGGAATTCGTACAGACTGGGAATCCACGTCAAAACTTACTCTTACGTGATGGCGATACAGTCTTCGTGCCTATTTTAACGAATCTTAACTTAGCCGAAGCCCGACAAATTGCTACCAGTAGCCTAGCCTCTGACCCGGAAGAACCCCTTACCATTGCTGTGGTTGGTCAAGTGAACCGTCCAGGAACGTATACAATTGTTGGCGGAAATACAGGAACCGATGGAAGAACGCTGGGCTTACCGACTATCAGTCGGGCGATTCAACGCGCTGGTGGGATTAAACCCATAGCTGATATTCGCCAAATCTCGGTACGCCGTGTGACCAAAACTGGGGCAGAGTATACGATTTCGGTCAATTTGTGGCAACTGTTGCAAATGGGGGATTTCAAGCAAGACACCGTGTTGCAGGAAGGAGATACGATAATCGTACCAACGGCTAGTGACGTGAATCCAGCCGAAGCCACTGAACTAGCAACCGCTAGTTTTTCCCCGGATACGATTCAAGTCAGTGTCGTTGGCGAAGTGACTCGACCTGGACTTGTAGAAGTACCCCCAAATACCCCCTTAAATCAAGCATTACTAGCGGCGGGTGGATTTGATCACAAGCGAGCGCGGAAAAGTTCGGTGGAATTGATTCGTCTCAACCCAGATGGCACTGTTTCTAAACAAACGATACCGATTGACTTTGCCCAAGGTATTAATGAGCAAAGCAACCCCATCCTGCGTGACAATGATATCGTCGTTGTCAATCGCTCTGGCGTCGCTAGGATTGCTGATACACTTGAAACTCCTCTATCCACCTTTGGTGGAGTTTTTAACGTGTTCAGACTGTTTGAGTTCTTGGGAGGCTTTTTCTAGCTAGCTGTTCTGGGGTCTGTTCAAGTGGCAACTGAGTTACCTTGATTTTTGACGTCAAATCTTTAGGTATTGACTTTAATCCGAGTTTAAGTTATTTATGTTGTGAGTTTAATGTAGCTATTTATTTTCATTTAATTCAGGGGATTTGATCATGAGTTTAGTTCGACAAAAAATTTGGAGTCACGGATTGACTGGGTTAGCTCGCTTTCTGGAAGAGTTTTTTATTGATGTGACCAAACCCAGTAGAAAACTTAAGTTTTTACGGGGACTAATCTACGCCAACTATGATTATGTCGTTCGATTTCCCAAGGTGAAAGTCTTTGATTTTCTGTCAGTTTATCCAGCCGCTAAGGGTCGGGAGATTCTGATGCTCCTTCACAGAGATGAACGCTGGTCGCTTTCCGATCTGGAAACGCTCTATCTATTAGCTCTCATTTCCATGAGACAAGCACCCAAAATTTTTGAAATTGGCAGCGCCCATGGGGAAACAAGCTACGCGATGGCGAGAATTAATCAGGATACCCATATTTTCAGTTTAGATTTACCCGTTGACGATACTGTTGCCCATCAAAATAAAATGAGATGGAAAAACACGTCCCAAGAACAACAGATAACCCAACTTTATGGCGACTCCAGAACCTTCGACTATAGTCCTTACTTGGGACAAATGGATATTGTGTTAATTGATGGCGATCATTCCTATTTAACCTGTAAAAGCGATTCAGCGAAGGCTTTGAAGTTAATCAACGATAAAGGAATCATCATTTGGGATGATTACAATGCATTAGAAGTGCAACGAGCTGTCAACGAGTTGCTCCCCACGGAGAACATTTTCCAGTTGAAAGGAACAGGTTTTGCCGTATTAGATCGTAGCCTAGCTGACCTTCCCTCTGAAATCAGTTAATTGGGAAGTAGGGGTCACAAATGGGGCATCCGTGTCAACTTAAGCCACAACCCTTGCCCATCCTAATTTTCAGCTACGGTGTCCCTGCTCCAAGAGTTCCCAGACGTTCCACCCGAGGAGTCTCTACATTGCTCCCCCTACTTCCCCCGCTTCCCCTGCTCTCCCTACTTTTTACCTTAAGTTTACACCAATGCAAACGGGAGTGTCCCTGGAAAGGTAGAAACGTTGCTTGCAATGTCTTAGCACGTTAACTGGCTTTCTTTGTCAAGCCTGATTCAGAAGTTCTTATACTGCCAGACTGAAAAGACTATAATTAATTATCCCTTAAACGATCGTCTAATCCAAATCTTTTTACAATATCCCTAATGGTATCTTGTTCCGATTGATTTAGCTCAGACTTCCAGGAATATAACCTGTCAATGCTTTGCCGTTTACCATAAGCTGGAAATTTTTTTTCTACAGAAGTTGGAGAAGTTCTGTTCCAATTTTTTTCTAAGGCTATGTTGTTAAATTCTATTTTCATTTCTTCTAAAATTTTTTTTAAATAATCTGAACCTCCAAGAATCATTTCGTCATAATTGACGATATAGAATTTATTATTATTCTGTTGATTGTGAAATGAATCTAGTAGATATTTTTCTGTTAAAGCCCAGTATGCAGTAAGACGCGATATCAGGTTATGTTGGTCTAATTCTACAATCTCATTTTCCCATCTAGAGAAATAATTCTTGCGACCATCATTAATTTGGAGTAATTGTTTTGAGAGTGAAAGTTTCTCAAAAATAGCTCTCCAATACTGTATTCGCATAATAGTATGAATAAGGGCGCGAGGATCTCTATAGATATGAATAATGGAAACGGGCCAATCATTGTAAATAGCTTTTAGACAAAGGGATGCTCTAACAAACTTCACCACAACCCTATCTCTAGAATAGTAACTGATGGGTCTGATAGTCATTTGAGTATTTCGATGAGGCAATAGATCTAGCAAAGCTTTGTCAACGATGAGCTTAAGATATGAGCCTTCGCCAAAATTATGGTCTTGGTAAGGCATCAATAGGTTAAGAAAAGTAGGATCACTTTGTGGTGGATTAATTTCTGGTATAGCCTTATAGAAATAACCCGCTCTTGGTGCAAAAGGCTCAAAAACTGCTTTAGCGTTTGTTGCTGTTGATAAAGTATCTTGTAACCAGGTTGTTCCACTTCTCCAAAAACCATTTATTACTATACATTTAGATGTATCGATTTTCTGGGATTCCCACCAATTGATCGGATAGAGGATTTTTGATTGCGCTTCTCTGACTATCAATTCTGTTTTGCTTTGAAGTTTAAATTTCAGTTTATTAGTCTGACTGGTAATCCAATGCATATTTTTTTAGGCTTACTATAGTAAGGAAGAAGAAAACGAACAAGGGAGTCACTAGAATTTTAGAAACGTTGTAGGAAACATCTCTAAACGATAACTATTTCAGCGATCAACAGCGATGATTTACATATATAATCATAAAAGTTAAAGAAATGCTTTCATCTTTATAAAAATTTACGATAATTTACCCATTGACTCTCAAATGAATCTCTCAGGTCAACAGCTTACCACACTTGTAGGACTTACTTAGCAACTATCTATAGTAGGGACAATTCATGAATTGCCCCTACAGGTAGCGCCTGTGTCGTCAATGTGAGGTGCGTAAGTCCTAAGTTGTTCTTTCGGGACGTTCCCCCTCCAACCCATGAACCCTAAGCTGGCAAAACTCTTCAGACTTTTTTTCTTAGCCGCCATTGTTTTTGGATGCATTAGTCATATCCTTCCAGAAGGCAAAACCACCCCCTGTCCTACAGTACAACTCAGTACCTATCCCACCCTGGGTTCACTGGAAATCCCCAACAGCAAACGTGGGCAAATCTACCTGAATGGGAGATGGCAGTTTATGCCAGCTATGGATACCAGCGAACCTCAACCGCCACAGGACGACTGGGGTTCGATTTGGGTACCAGGGGATTGGCAGCATGAGAACTATGCAGCCGTACCTGGACTAATTTCGCGGGGAACAGGAACCGCATGGCAAAACTTCAATGGCAAATCCCTCTCCAAAGCCTGGTATCAACGCACGGTGAAAATCCCAGCTAATTGGCAAGGGCGCTCTATTTTGCTTGACCTACAGCGGGTGAGTACTGATGCCATCCTGTACGTTAACGGTAAACAGTGTGGTCAGGTGGAGTGGCCCTATGGCGCTGTAGACATCACCTCCATGGCTCAACCGGGTACCGAGATAACCCTCAGCCTCTTAGTTGTAGCCGCCACTGATGAGCAGGCAAAGACTGTGATTATGAGTCCCAATGAAACCTATACCACCGAAGCCCAGCTAGCGTCCCGGGGACTCATTGGTGAAGTGCGGTTGCTCAGTTTGCCCCAAGGTTCTCACATCAGTGATATCTTTGTCCAACCCTCCACCCGACAACAGCAACTCAAACTGGATGTCGAACTGGCGGATATTACCCAAACTGGCACCGTTGAACTCGTGGCTAAACTGTTCAACGAACAAGGCACAATTGAACGGCAATTTACCGCCAATGCTCAAGTCAAAGCCAAGCCCAGTCAAGTTTTACAACTCGCTTGGGATTGGTCTAATCCCCGACTCTGGGATATTAACCAACCCAATCTCTACACCCTGCACCTAGAAATCCAGGGCGCCGGAATTAGCGATGAATATGACCAACCCTTCGGCTTTCGGGAGTTTTGGATTGAAGGACGAAAATTTTACTTAAACGGGACGGAAATTCGTCTGCGTCCGATTCTCCACCAGGATCAATGGCAAGGTTGGGGAGTGGGTATCCCGGACGTCGCTGACCGGATGATTGAGGGCTATGTTTGGGCTGGCTTCAATATTGCCGAACTTTGGCCCTGGGATCACGACGAGCGGGGGCGATGGCACTTCCGAGAACTCTTTGCTGAACGCGCCGACCTGAAAGGGTTTCCGATTATCGCCCCAGCTCTGAGTATGTCTCACATTGGTCCGCCGAAACAGTGGCGCAAGCCGAATCAAAGAAAGCGCTGGGAGCAGCGCATGACTACCGAACTGCGTCGCTATCGTAACCATCCATCAATTCTGATGTGGGCAAATAGCCCCAATTTTTTCGGTCATGCGGATGACCAAAATCCACGACGCATTGGCAAAAAAACTATTGAAGGGTTTCTCGGTCATCAGGTAGCAGACGATCGCATCCGTAAACTATATCCCATCGGTGAGGCAGCCGTAGCGACGATCAAAACCCATGACCCCACGCGACCCGTTCTGATGCACGAAGGGGCTTCCGTTGGCGATGTCTATGCCCTCAACTCCTATTTGAATCTGATCCCCCTGCAAGAACGAGAGGAGTGGCTCTCCCATTGGACACAGTACGGTGATATGCCCTACATGGTCGTGGAATTCGGCACACCCCTGCACGCAACAATGATGCGTAGCCGTAATGGGTTTAGGGGGGCAATCACAAGCGAACCCCTGATGACTGAGTTTAGCGCGATTTACTTGGGCAAAGAAGCCTATGAGCTAGAGACTCTCACTTACCGCCAAAAAATCCCTGAATTATTTGTCCAGAAGCAGGAATATCAGAGTTGGCACAATAACCAGGAACTAAATTTTGCCCCGGCTTTCCAAAAGCTACAGGAATTGTTCAGCACGAACACTTGGCGTAGTTGGCGCACATTTGGCATGACGGGTGGGATGATTCCCTGGAATCTGGGTCACGGTTGGCAGGTTTCGGACAGGGGACGAGAAAAAGTGGATCTGGGGGCGTTTACACCGGGGCAACGGGGTCCTTACCTCAAGCAAGTGCCTAAATCTTTATGGTACAACTTCCAACCCCAGAGCTATATTATCCATCCAGGGGGACAAGCAATTTTGGCAAACAATCGTCCTACTCTGGCTTGGATTGCCGGATCAGCCAAGGCGTTTACGGCGAAAGACCACAGTTTTTCAGGGGGGGAGAGACTCCAAAAGCAAGTTGTCCTGATTAATGATACCCGGGCAAAGCAAGATTTTTCCTATAACTGGCAAGTGCTGTTGGCAGGTCAACCTATCGCCACAGGTGAAGAAGCGGGAACGATTGAGACGGCTCAAACTCTGTTCTTTCCGATAGCATTAGATCTCCCCAATGTCAAGGGCAAAGTTGACGGAGAAATTCGCCTCAGCGCTGAGATTGGCAATCAGCAGCATCAAGACAACTTTTCGTTCCGAGTGTTCAGTCACACCCCATCCTCAGTCCCCAATCGCCAATCCCCAATTGCTGTGTTTGACCCGGTGGGTAAAACGAGCCAGATGCTGAAACAGTTAGGATACAATCTTGTCCCATGGGATGGCTCATTAACCCAGTTACCGCTGGTAATTGGTCGCGAAGTCTTGTCCGATGGGCACAAACTCCCTGGTAATCTAGCCACCTTTGTCCGCCAAGGGGGTCGAGCAATTATTTTCCCGCAAAACCCGGAATGGATACGTCGTACAATCGGTTGGCGGGTTTCCCACCATCTGAGTCGCCGAGTTTTCCCTGTTGACCAGACTCATCCAGTGGTGAAGGGATTGGATCAGATGGATTTACGGGACTGGAGAGGCGAAAGTACTCTGGTTGAGGCTTACCCCGATACCACTCAGGGAGACATGAACCCTAATCCTCACGGTACACCATTCTATGGGTGGCACTGGGGAAATCGCGGCGCGGTTAGTAGTGCGGCGGTGGAAAAGCCCCACCATAGTTCTTGGCGACCAATTCTAGAGTCGGAGTTTGATTTAGCCTACACGCCACTAATGGAACTGGACTATGGAAAGGGACGGCTGATTTGGAATACGTTAGACCTAGAAGACCATGTACCACTGGATGCAGTTGCGCGTCAACTAGCGCAACAACTGATTGCTTATGGTTCTACTCAATCTCTTTCTACTAAAGCGGATCGGGTTATGTTTATGGGTAGCGATGAGGAGGCGACTCAACTGGATGGGCTAGGTTTGATTTACCAGCGGTCAAGTTCTCTCACCGCTGACGCTGGACTCGTCATCATCGGCAGCCAAGCCACTGTGACTGATGAGGAGTTACGCGCCTACCTAAATCGTGGGGGGACGGTGTTTTTCTTACCCCGACATTCAGATTCTGCGCCTTTGGGGATTCGTCTTCAACCGGTGAAGGAGTTTGCGGGTTCGCTGGCTGTCCCCAACTGGACAGAGACTCGTGGACTCAGCGCCTCGGATTTGCGATCGCGCACCGAACATCAGGCTTGGTTAATTCAATCTGGGGGTGAGGTGGCTGCAAATGGTCTGTTAAGTCGTCTGCAACTGGGGAATGGGGTAGTGCTGTTTGCTCAGCTTGATCCCAACGGTTTGAACGCGGATGTCAAGACCTACTTACGTTATACCCGCTGGCGACAGACCCGTGCGATCGCGCAAATCCTGGCAAATTTGGGTGCCAGCTTCCAAGTTGATGGTACAATCTTCAAACGGATAGGGCAACAAACAAGCCAGCCGAACTTCTCTACTACTGATAGTGGCTTTTATCTCTCCGATTACCGGCGTGATTTTGACTTAGGTGATGAACCCTACCGTTATTATCGCTGGTAAAGTTTTAGTGGCTACTAATTATCAATTTTCACATTTATGTCTTCAGCTATTCTCAAAGATCTGGCTCAATGCGATCTTGACGTTTTAAAATCTCTTCTGTGCCAGTCTTCCATACCCAAAAGGCGACACCCAAAAGGCGACAAGGTAAGAAGTTAGAGGAGATTTCACTAAGTTAGTATCATAGATTACATAGCTATCCTCAATGAATTGTGACATTTTTTCTTTTCGACATGAAACGTCTTTGACAGAACGGATTCCAGCAGGGCAAAATATTACAATTTGTTGAGGATTGTTGTCTAAGTTTCCTCGAAATGTCTTAGGTGGCATTTTGATAACTTGATCAGCGCCTGAAGCTTCCCCGAACTTGTCAAACCCAGCCGACTACCGTAATATTACTATACATCTTAGCTAATCAAGACAGAGGCGCGTCACGGTGATATTTCAGGGGTTTTACATTCTTAGCACTGAACCACTAATCGTTTCCTATATCGGAGCCTTCCCGACCCTACCCAAAGGATTTCAACCCAAACACGTCTTGGAAAGCCCAGGGGGTTGGTCAGCGCGATGGAAACCAATGGTTAAATTTAAGCAGCATCAAATCCAGCACCAGCTATCAGGCAGATCCTACCACCTGATGGTCAACGCCTCTGATGAAGAAGTCTGGCGCAAACGCTGGCTAATACAGGGAGCGCACGTTAGTTCCAGTGTCTATGTCAATGAGCATATCTACCAAACCCTGAATCAGCCAAAGCATTACGACGCCATCTACACCGCACAGCTTCTCCCCTTCAAACGACATGGATTAGCCAAAGACATACAAAACTTAATGATTGTCTCGTACGGCGGAGACTTGCCGACGTTCTGCCCCGAATTAGCATATGCTGAGTATAATAGAAAATTCATCCCTCGCCCTGAACTTGCCAAAAAGCTGAATCAGGCTTACGCGGGTCTGTGCCTTTCCGCAGAAGAAGGAGCGATGTATGCCTCTGTAGAATATCTGCTTTGTGGCATTCCTGTGGTGAGTACACCGAGTAAAGGCGGACGCGATGAATTCTTCAATAGTGAGAATTCCATCATTGTTCCCCCCGAAGCGGATGCCGTTGCCCAAGCGGTACAACAGTGGAAGGCATCACCGCCAGACCCTCGCAAAATCCGAGCAAATGCGCTCAAGCAGCTCAACGCTGTCCGGCTCAGTTTATGTAGTTATGTTGCCAAGCTGATTGAGCAAGAAGGAGGTGGTAAAAAAAACCCAGAAGAACTCATGGAAAAATACTTTGCGCCACCCGGTATCTCATCTCGTTTTGTTCACCAAAGGGACTTAGCCAGTATTAATTTAGAGCAATTCAGAGTGTAATGTCATAGAAAAACTGACGGAGCCACTTAGGTTCCGGCGATTTTAATCGCAACAATACAAACAAAGTCCGCCGACGCGGACTAGGGAAATCCATAAAATAGAGATATACCTACCTTGAACTGAACTCAGACAGGTTAATCAGTGATTCTGTTTCAGTCAACCCCAGACTCTAGAGGTGCTTCTGATGGATACCGAACGCAATTTACAGCCATTTCCCGCACAGCCAAACGGCAAACCACTTAAGTCTTTGCCCCAAGTTCACTCAAGCGAAGTTAATCAGAGTGATGGACAAACCGTAGATTTAGCATGGGTTTTGGCTGTTTTTCGTCGGAGAGCCTGGTTAATGACAGGAGTCGCCTTGACATTCATTGTAGCTTCCGGACTTTGGCTGCTATGGAGTAAGAAACAGTATATTCCGGAGTATCGAGGATCGTTTAAACTCTTAGTTGAACCAGTTACCGCAGAAAATCTGTTAAGAAATCAATTCTTGCAGGCTCAACGTCAAGGCGGAAATATGCGAATGCCCGATCTGGAACGAACAAGTTTATTGGATTACGAGTCTCAGATCCGGGTTTTGCAAAGTCCGCAACTGATGAAGCCAGTACTCGAGAAGCTCCAGAATCGATATCCGGATATCGACTATAATTCCCTGATGGGAAACCTATCAATTGTCCGGATCACTTATGAAAAAAATGCCGAAGACGTTGGCACTAAGATTCTAGAAGTCATTTATCAAGATAAAGATATAAAAACAATTAACTTTGTTTTAGATACAATCGCTGATAGATATCTCGATTATAGTCTACAAGAACGCCAAAAAACGCTGACGCAAGGGATTACATTTATTGAATCCCAGCTTCCTCGGCTACAGCAGCAAGTTGACCGACTCCAAGGGCAACTACAAGAGCTACGACAAGAGTATAATTTGGTCGATCCGGAGCTAGCTGACGCACAATTAACAGAACATGTGCTGTTCATTCGCAGAAATCGATTAGAGACCGCTGCTCAACTGGCTGAAACCCGTTCGCTCTACAATGCGTTACAAAAACAGTTTAATGAAGCTGATCCCACCGCTGTTTTATCGACAGAGGCTCAAGCCTATGGCACTTTACTCTCTGAATTGCAGAAAGTCGAAACTCAGATTGCCTTAGAATCCGCACAATTTCGGGCAGATAGTCCTCCCATGGAAATCTTACGTGAACGGCAGGAAAGTTTGCGTCTATTACTCAAGCAAGAATCCCAAGATGTCCTGGAAAATTTAGCCGGAAAAATTCAGGGGTTAGAAGATCGCTATCAAACCATTCTCCAAACTGAAACTCAGATTAATCAACAGCTTGAGCAGTTGCCTACGGTAACCCGACAGGTTGGTGATTTAGACAGGAAACTTAGTGTGGCGACGGATAACCTGAAGGAATTTCTGTCTAAACGAGAAACCTTAAAACTCGATGCCGCTCAGCAAGAAATTCCCTGGGAATTAATTAATCCTCCAGAAATCTGGGACGGTAATAATGGTGTGCCAGTGCCTGTCGAACCCCACTCCCTGAAGCGCCCACTGGCTATAGCTGTGATTTTAAGTGTCTTCCTGAGTATCGGCGTCGGTTTTCTGGTCGAGATTTTCCATACGGTATTCCACACCCCTGAAGACATCAAGGGAGCCACAAAACTGCCGATTCTAGGGGTGATTCCGTTGACCAAACAATTTCACCAACTCTCTAAGCAACCCAGTCAACTGGCTATTATTGCCCAAGTTGCTAATTCTAAGCCCAAACCAGAGCGTCCTTGGTTTTCTAAGAATCGCCCCACAGAGTATGGCACTTCACCCTTTATGGAAGCCTTCCGTTCCCTCTACACCAATATCCGTCTACTGAGTGAAAAGAAATCTATCCAATCACTGGCGATTAGCTCGGCTGTACCTGGTGATGGCAAAACAACGGTAGCTTTGTATCTGGCTCAAACCGCCGCCACTATTGGCAAGCGCGTTTTACTTGTAGACACGGATTTACGCAATCCTCAGCTTCACAGTCGCTTGGACTTACCCAATACCCAGGGACTTAGCGATATCATTGCGACAGAGTTAACGCTTCAGAATACTATCCAAAAATCCTCTCTGGACGAGAACTTATTCGTTTTGACAGCGGGTCAGAGTTTATCTGACCCTATCAAACTGCTCTCCTCTGATAAGATGGAGTACTTCATGGATCAAGTGACAGCTCAGTTTGATCTAGTGATCTACGATACCCCTCCGCTTCTGGGTTTGGGGGATGGAAACCTGCTCGCCGCTAAAGCAGATGGCACCATACTAGTCGTGGGAATCGAGAAAACAGACCGTTCTTTGGTTATGAAAGCCTTTGATGGATTAAAAATTGCCAGAGCCTCTATTTTAGGAATAGTCGCCAATGGCGTGAAAGCAGAGGCGACGTCCTCTTATGGTGTCTATCGCCGACAGGCAATTCGATATTAAGGACTGCTCAAGAGGGTGTTTTAATTCCTGTTACCTATTGCCGTGAAATCCGTAGATTTTACGGGTTTATTGGGCGCACGTCGGTGAGTAGAGACGGAACGTCTCTATGGTGCCGAAAGTCCTAATCGATGTGTCTACTGCTATACCAGGGCGCACGTCGGTGCGCCCCTACGATCATCCGTGTCAACTTAAGCCATAAACCTTACCCATTCTAGTTTTCAGCTATGGGGTGTCTGCTCCCCCGGCTATGGGAGAAGGGCGGGTTTAGTTAAGTTATCAGTTTGCTGCAAAATGTTATCTGTAAAACCCGCCCCTACACCCCCCGCTCTAAGAGCTTTTTACCTTAAGTTGACACCAATGCCCTACGACATTCCCCAACTTTCTGCTTTTGCTTTACGCTTCACACTCATTACTCCCAACCAAATTGTTACGCCAATCACCAACAGTACCCGATATTGCAGCAGTAATTCACTGTCAATAAACGTCATTAAAACATTTCGTGGAAAAAGCATTACAAACATCACAGTTAGGGCGACTAAGGTGGCTCTGGGACGATGATACAAATGCCTCCAGAATGCTGCCATCAGTGGTGCTAACGCAATTAAATCATAATGATGGGCGAAACCAAACAATACCGAAATTGCTAGTAACATTCCAATCACATCGTCAATGATCAGTCGGAAACGATACCGCCACAGTAGACCCGTAATCAAAATCCCCAAAGGCAATAATTGTGGTACATGAATACCAGCCGTATACAGTAAATTTTGGATACTAAAAACGGCTGGAAAACCCAAAACATTAGCAAATACGTTTTTATGTTCTCCCAAGGAGGCAAACCAGTGGAAAAACACGTCAATGGGACCTGTAATCACCATGGGGACTAGACAGAAAATTAAGGTCGTAACGGCGGCCACTGCTAAAATTCGCCAGTGCCGTTCTAAAAGCAGCCAGAGGATAACCAGCAAGCTCAACTGTGGCTTAATCGTAGCAATGGCAATTAGAATACCGCTTAACATCCAGCGATCACGATAAGCATAATACCACCCACTAACAAGTGCTGTAGTCACGACTAGAGTGGTTTGTCCTAGCATGATTACCTGAAAAGTAAAGGGATTTCCCAGCACAATTGCTGGAATAAACCACAATGAACCAGAACCCAGAACTTTGAGTTGTTTGACCTGAGGCTGTTTAACCAAAAGCACACAAAAAAACGCTAAAACCCCAGCACAAATAACATTTAAAAGGGTCATCACTACCTTGGCTTGTGTCCAAGGAAATGCTGCCAACATCAAACATAGTGGGGCAATCTGGGGTGGATAGAAAAAACCACCTGCACTCTGGTTTGCTCCTAATTGGCTAGCTACTTCTGGATCATAAGCATTTAATCCTTCCCACCAGGAAAGTCCAGCCACATACAAGTATTTTGTATCAACGTGTTGGTTAAATCCGATAATTGCAACGACAATCAGTGCTGTGCAGGCGCATAGTAAAACGCCAACCCTAAAAAATAAGTTTTTTGATAGACGATAAATAACTGAATTCCTCATTGTTAAGCTATGATTAAGTTTACAGTTTCAAACATCCCAATTTAAATACGTTTTAGCTTATCACTATTGGGTATAGCAATTTCCGGTATGGTCAGGTATAGCAATCCTATTTTAGTTATGACAGGTGAGAAACTTGATAACCCAGGTATAGCAAGTAACACAGTTTTTAAAATTGCCACAACCTAAATAGGATTGCTATATAGATGAAATACACCAGATAAAACTGCTATACTACAGTAAGTCGATGATTGGTCTACTAAATATTGCTATCATAAAAAATTGGAGGAGACAAGTTTATGAAAATACGGTCTTATTTAAGTCCCAGCAACTTGGCACGGTTCCCTGTTCCTTTGACTAGGCGGGAAATCCATGCCTCTTTACATGGTTCCAAAGTTATAGCTAATAGTATGCCTAAGGCAGGAACTCATTTGCTTACTCGTGTGCTTGAACTGTTGCCTGTTTTTGTGCCTCGCTGGACATATCATGCTTTAGTAAATAAAGACCCAAAACTCTATCAGAAAATCTTCAAAATCCGTAAAGGTCAATATGTTTCTGGACATTTACAATGGAATCAGGAATTGATTAACGTTCTTGGTGATGCGAATATTAAGACAATCTTTATTGTTCGTGACCTTCGTGATATTGCCTTTTCTAATGCTTATTATATGACGTACCGAAATAAGAGTCATCGTTTGCATTCTTACTTCAATTCCCTCAATTCAGATGATGAAAGACTGATGGCTTCTATCGTTGGAGTAAGCGAAAAGCAGCTTAAAGGTGACTTGAGGTCGTCCTCTCTAGGCGAAAATGTCGCAAGTTTTTTGCCATGGCTAGATGATGAAAATTGTCTTTCAGTGCGTTTTGAGGATTTAATTGGGAGTTCTGGAGATGGACAGGATCACAAGCCAATGTCAACTATTCGTGCTATTGCGAATTATCTAAATATTGATAATTCTGAAGAACAAATTATTCAGATAGCTAAAAATGTTTTCTATAAAAAATCAAGAACGTTTCGTAAAGGTACAATTGGTGATTGGCGAAATCATTTTACAAATGAACACAAGCAGGCATTCAAAGATATATGTGGCGACATATTAATAAAAATGGGATATGCTGATGGATATGATTGGTAAATCTATGTGACATTAAACTCATTTGTCTAGACATTTATTGAACGGGGGTTCTGGGTACAGCATCGCCATGCAAGCCGATCACGCCTTTGAAGTTGGGGTCACTGTAGAGACGTGCCGCCGCCGGAACGTCTCAATTACACGATGCGATGAAAAAACTTACCAACCACTCAGATCTAGAGGCAGTGCGCTAACCGCCCATTCCTCTGACCCAATCCGCACCAGTGAGGAAGTACCATTGCCCTGCAAATTAAGTGAGAGGGAAGCTCCAGCCTGAAAACTAAAGTCAATCCCATCCTGATAACCTTGCCAAACCATCAGATCGAAATCAATCCGGGATGGATCAGTGGTATCAAGAATGTCGTTAGATTCGAGTCCCACAGCGTCCACAGAAACTGCCGCACTGTCCGAGATAATCGAGCCAACATAACGGCTGCCATCTCCGTCTCCAGTCGCTCGCAAATGCCAGAGACCGTCTTCATCTTTCCACAAAAACAGCCCTTCATCCATGGAGGGATCGTAGTCTGGTGTCCCATAGGGGGTGGACAAGGGTATCCAATAGGCGTTTTCCATCCCTAGCAACTGATCATAATTATTATTTACCTGATGGGGTTGGGTTAAACCATCCTGTTGGTAGGTAAAACCAATCTGCACAGGGGATGAAGTCGGCTGTGTGCTAACCGGTGATTCTTCTGCCCCAATCCACACCTGTGATGACGCATCTTTTTCCTCCAAGCTAAGGGAGAGGGAAGCCCCAGTCGGAAAGCGAAAGTCAATCCCATCCTGATAACCTTGCCAAACCCTCAGATCGAAATCAATCCGGGATGGATCTGTGGTATCAAGTATGTCGTTAGATTCAAGTCCCACAGCATCCACAGAAACCGCTGCACTGTCCGAGATAATCGAGCCAACGTAACGGCTGCCATCTCCGTCTCCAGTCGATCGTAAATGCCAGGATTGATCGGCTTCATCTTGCCACAAAAACAGTCCTACATCCACTGAAGGGTCATATTCGGGTATGCCATCCGAGGGAACCAAGGGTATAATCTGCTCAGAGGAGGGAGTTGTCACATCCAGTCCATCGAACCCAGTACTCACGACGGCATTAATTTCCACCCCGTTGTTCAACGTTGTGAGCTGGTCATTTCCTTCAAAACTCACCGATGTAAAGCTAGCCGTTGTGTCTGAGGCAAGAACCGAGAGATTGCTGTAGTGAATATTATCATCCCCATTCCAACGGAACTCCAACGTCTCTGGGTTGTTCCCCTGACCAACAAACAATCCCAGGTCTTCTCCTTCTGTGAATGAGGGTCGAGTGGGAAATTCATCCGAGCCAAGAATCCATCCGGCTGGGGAGAGATGAGAGCGTTGGGCACCAACTGATAATAGTTGGGGATTAGCCACCCCATCTTGAGTAACTGATAAGAGAGCTTTGGTTCCAGGTTTTATCTGGAAATCCACCCCGTCTTGTCCCACACTAATATCTGAGTCTAAGGTAAAACCAAACTGGCTAGGGTTCAACTCATCCCCACCTTCCAAGGAAAATGAAGTGAGTTCTAGTAATTCTTCCGTGGCAATCAGCTTCACCTGGAACTCTGTAAAGTCTCCAGCACCAACAGTACGCAGATGATAGGCACCATCAAAGTACTCTTTCCACAGAACAACAGCCTCCTCCTGACCGACTTGAAAAGAAGGCTTTCCGGGCTTAAATGAAGCAGATGGTTCAGGGTTGGGTTCAGGGTTGGGTTCAGGATTGGGTTCAGGGTTGGGTTCAGGATTAGGTTCAGGGTTGGGTTCAGGATTTGGTTCAGGATTTGGTTCAGGATTTGGTGTTACGGACTCCCAGCCAGAGGATTCATTAACTTGAATAAGCTGGTTAGCCGGTATATTTGCAAACTCTTGAACAATACCACTGGGCCATTTAACCACCAATTTTTCCACGTTCTCGTTGTCTGCTAGACCGAAATGAAGGCGTTGGTGATTTTGTGAATGCTTATGCACACCACCAGACTGTTCCCGCAGTTGGGTGACACCGCCTGCGGTGACAAACACCTGTGCGCCAATGCCATCTCGGTTAGAACTTACCCCTTCTAAGTCGATTTCCAGCCAGTGGTTGGAATTGCCGAGGTTTTGAAATAGCTGGTACGGACCAGAACTAGCGTCGTCCAAACCGTTCGTGACAAACAGGTCGAGAAAACCATCAAGGTTATAATCAGCACTCACCACGGAGTCTCCGAGTCCTAGGTTTGTACCCGCTGCCCCACCCGCATCTTCCACCGGAATGAAAGTACCGTCACCCTGATTCTCATAAAGGATATTCGCTCGGTTGCCAGCAGAACCACTGGTTACAACGTAGGCATCCACATCCATATCGTTGTCAAAGTCACCAGCAACCACACTTACTCCAGCATTCTCAACGCTATTGATCCCCGCCTCGGAGGTGTGGTCTACGAGTCCTGAATCAGTATTAAGAAACAGTCGGTCTGGAATAGGCGATGGTGTGGGATCAAAGCCAATGGCAGTTAACTCGGAGATGGGTTGGGTAGCTTCAATCACAGCACCAACGCGGAAGTACCTTTTTGGAGTAGATACGAGTAAAGTCCATTGCTGCTGGGTAGCATCGTATCCCACAAAAACACCGTGATCAACTCCAGGGGTATGTGGGAGAGTCCCTTGTACACTAGGGTCGTTTGGGGATAAGGTAAACCGCTTGGACGTGGGGTTAAAACCAGTGGCTCCGATAAATATCTCGCTTAGAGATAGTCCTTTATTTGAGATTTCGAGTGTTACGTCCCCGATGGTATCGAATTGGGTTCCCTTTTCCGTTACTCCCAATATAAACACGCTCTTAACCGTCTTAGAACCGTCTTGAATTAGCTCTGAAAGAATTCCTGATCGGGTATAGTAGAGATCGGGCTGGAGATCGCCGTTGAAGTCAGCAGATGCTATGTCTTGAACATAAGGAGCATTGGGGATAACCGTAGAACTAACCTCTGCAAACGGTATCTCGGTTGTGTCATAAACGCTTAGCCAACCATTAGAACGACCTGTAACAACCAAATCTAAATGCCCATCCCTGGATAAATCAGACAGGAAGCCAAATTGGCTACTCGGACCGACAAAACCTGTACTGGAACGAGCATCCTGAAAGCCATTATCAATCTGGCGAAAAACTGTGGTCGGCGCTTGACCATCGGGTCGGCTGAGATTGGTCGCAGCTAAGTCAAGCCAACCATCCTGGTCAAAGTCAAACCAAATGGGGGTGCGTCCACGTCCCAAGGGGTAGTCAATCCCTAGTGAACTCGCTTGATCTTCTAGTCTGCCTCCAGTATTGACATAAAGACGATTGGCAGCGCTGCCAGTCCCGGCTCCCCCTCCTGCTAATACCACCAAGTCTTGGTCACCGTCATTATCAAAATCAGCCCAGGCTCCCCCATGGGTATCAAACAGGTTTGGTTGTACCAGTATTTCGGAGGTGATATCTCTAAAGCTTCCATCTCCCTGGTTGAGATACACGGTGCTAGGCAAGTCATGATTAGTCACCCACAAATCGGGCAAGGTGTCGCCATTGAAATCACCCCAGGAAGCTCCGAAGCTTGGTCCAACATAAGAAATACCGACTGTATTGCTGACATCGTTGAAACGAATCATAGATCCACTCTCCAATTTAGATTTAAGGACTTGCGGAAATAGCTGTTGCCTGTTGCCCGTTGCCTGTTGCCTTTCAGGATTTTAAGCATCCCAATTTAAATGCCGAACAGCTTAGTGCTGAAAGTCTTATTTGATAAGATTTTTTAGTTTCCATCTCAAATGAAAACGGTATATGCTCGTATAGCACTTTGGAATTGGGTAGTTTGGCAATTTTTAAGTATAAATACTTAGGAGTTTCAGTTTTTACCATCGCCAAGCTACCCCAAAAAGCGCAATCATTCCTACATCATGAAGTAAGAAATTTGCGTAGTTCAGTAGATCACAAGCTTTTGTCGAAAGGATGATTCTCAACCGGAAACATGATTAATCTACTGACAATGTAAATTATCTAACTAATTCTCCAGCTTTGTGTATCGCTATGTTGAAGATTGTATAAAAAATTGATGAAGTTTTTGTAAAGTCAGTACCCATATTTCTCTCCCAAGTCAAACTCAGGTTTCCACTATTGAACGGGTGTTCTGGGTACAGCATCGCGATTCAAGCCGATCGCGCCTTTGAAGTTGGCGTCGCTGAGGTTCGCGCCCTGTAAGGTTACACCCATCAACGCGGCTTGGGCAAAATCGGCTTGCGTCAGGTTAGCGTAACTCAAATCTGCCCCGGTTAAGTTAGCCCCGCGTAAATCACATCGGGTTAAATTCGTATAGGTTAAATTAGCCCCAGTTAACGTGGCACGAATCAGATTGGCATCTTCTAACGTGGCACCAACCAATGTAACATTACGTAAATTCGCCTCTCGCAATTGCGCCCCCTGTAAATCCACACCACTTAAATTAGCATTCGTCAGTGTCGCGCTGTGCAGGTAAGCTGAATGGAGAATCGCCCCCGTCAGTTGAGCATTGGTTAGGTCTGCGATCGCGAGTTTAGCATTAGTCAAGTCTGCCCCCTCCAGATTCGCCTTAGTCAAATTAGCCCGATTGAAGCCTATCCCTTTTAGTTGCGCCCCTTGTAAATTCGCCTGACTCAAATCCGCGATCTGAAAATTGCTCCCATTCAGAACCGCCTCTCGCAGGGTTGTTCTCACTAAAATCGCACCATTGAAGTCCGCATTCGTGATATAGGCTTGACTTAAATTAGCACCGCTGAAGTTGGCGCTATCCGCATTCACGGTATCCAAATTGGCATTATTCAGGTTAGTACCCCTCAAATCCGCCGAGCGAATATCGGCTACTTCCAGTTGGGCGTTGGTTAAATTAGCATTGCGGAGATTAGCGCTGACTAAGTTGGCGTTGGTGAGTGTGGCTTCTCTTAAGTAAGTGCGGACTAAGCTGGCGTAGTCAAGTTGAGCCTCTTGGAGATTAGCACGAGTCAGTAGCGCCCCATCCAAGTTAGCCCGATACAAGTCAGCCCCCTGGAGGTTAGCATCGCGCAAGTCGGTGACTACGGTTTCATACCAATTGGCAATAAATGCCGGAAAATAGCCCAGCCAGGATAGAGTATTGTAGAGATTATCGGGTTCTACCTGAGAAGGTAAGGGGTTATCAGAATCCAGTTCTCTTAACCCCAGTTTCGCCTCCCTCAAATTCGCCCTTGCCAAGGTTGCCCCAGCCAGTTTAGCTCCGTTTAATTCGGCATTGCTGAGATTGGCTTGGTTTAAGTTAGCCCCCGCTAGGATTGCTCCTTTTAAGTTAGCACCGCTCAACTCTGCCTGCTGAAGATTGGCATTGGTTAAATCCGCATCGGTTAAGTCACATTGAGGACAACTATTGGTTGTTTTGAGTTGTTCTAAGTGTTGGGGGTTAGCCGCATGGGTGGCGTTGGTGAACCCTTGAGTGATCAGGAGAGAAATCCCCAAGACAAGCGTTTTCAGGAATGTAGGGGCGGGTTTGACTCTTATCGCTTTTTTTCCTACCCCGATGTGACTAAACCCGCCCCAACCCAAGTTTTTCGTGTTGAGGGAGACAAGAAGAGGGATTTTCATGATCACACTTGTGCGTAGCTCATTGTTTGAACCTGTTTTAACTTACATCTTGCACCATTCTCATCAACCGCCTTGGGTTTAAACCCAAGGAACCAAAAGCGCAAGTCGTCTTTAGACGACTGCATCTCCAGTTTGATACCAAATCCGGGCGGGTGTCGGGACTTACGCTTAACCCTTCACTTGTCTTCCCCTGATCTAGACGTGCCATGGCACGTCTCTACATAAGCAGCATCAATCATCTACGTATCATATTGCGTGGCTCATGAATCTAAAGAAATGTTGCAGCTTTAGAAAAATTAAGTTAAATTTTATTACAGAGACAGATACAGGAGACACCACTCATGCAAGAACAAGAAACTAAGTTTGGCTTTACCTCATTTGCCGAAACCTGGAATGGTCGCTTAGCGATGCTGGGCTTCGTCATTGGTATCGCGACTGAATTGCTCACCGGGCAAGGCATTCTCCAGCAACTCGGCTTGATGTAATCCACCGAGACGGGTCATTGGACAAGGCAAGAACGTACACCAAAGGGTATTGAGAGGGAAGAATTATGCAAGAACAAGAAACCAAGTTTGGCTTTACCTCATTTGCGGAAACCTGGAATGGTCGCTTGGCGATGCTGGGCTTCGTCATCGGTATCGCGACTGAATACCTCACCGGGCAAGGCATTCTCCAACAACTCGGCTTAATGTAATTAAACAGCGATGCCTGACTCCTTCTAACGAAAACGCTTCGTTTCCCTATGAACTGATTGAACTGTTGGTAGCCGACAGGCATCTAAAACTGATTATTATAGAGCAATTAAAAGACTGAGGGCTTTTGCCTTCGGTCTTTTGCCGTTATTCTATGAGTTTGTCTATTTACGGTTATTGAGTATGTCCTCCCAACCATCGAGGAAGCCCAGCGCTATCAATGTTGTTTTTGTCGGCTTTATTGCTGTCGCTATCCTATTTGCCGGGTATACCGACAAGATGCAAGCCATTACTGACGCCAGTTTTGAATCGGCTAAAACGGCTGTCGAGTTAGCCATTGGTTTGATTGGAGTTATGGCGCTTTGGTTAGGATTAGTGCGGGTTTTGGAAGCAGGTGGGCTGATGTACAATCTGGCAACTCTGCTCAAACCCTTGATGGTGAAACTTTTTCCTGATGTACCCCCTACCCATCCGGCGATGGGGGCGATGATTCTGAATATTTCTGCCAATATGCTGGGGTTGGGGAATGCGGCGACTCCATTTGGTATCAAGGCGATGGTGGAGTTGAATAAGTTGAATCCGTTTCCGGGAACCGCAACGGATGCGATGTGTCTGTTTCTGGCGATTAATACATCGAGTGTGGCTCTATTCCCCCTAGGTGTCATTGGTGTGCGGGCGGCAGCAAATAGTAGTGATCCTGCTGCCATTTGGCTACCAACGTTTTTGTCTACAACTTGTTCTACGCTGGTTGGAGTTTTAGTGGCGTTGTTTTTACGCAAACGGAGTCAAGTATCAGATACCACTATCGCTGATAGTTCAGAACAAGAAACGGTGTTGCAAACCGAGGATGAGGTTAAGCCTGTTGAAGAACCAGATTTTTCCCATTTATTGTATCCAGCGGGTCGAATTTCTAAAATTATCGCCTGGGGGTTTATTGCAGGGTTCATCTTTTCTATGGTTTATGGCGTGATAAACCGTCAAAGTTTAGGTGGTTTCTTCAACCAAGATTTTATTTCTTATTGGCTCATTCCTACATTAATCTTATTGATTATTGCCTATGGGGTTGGACGGGGGGTGAAAGTTTATGAAGCGGTGACAGAGGGGGCGGTACAGGGGTTTGAGATTGCGATTCGGATTATTCCGTTTTTAGTCGCTATTTTAGTGGCAATTGGTATGTTTCGGGCGTCGGGGGCGATGGAGGCGCTTTCGACTTTATTAAATCCGATAACGAGTTTAATTGGGATGCCTGCTGAAGTTTTACCGATGGCGTTAATTCGTCCTCTGTCTGGGGGAGGGGCGTTTGGGATTATGAGTGAAATTGTGGAACGAGCGCCCGATTCCTATAGTGCGTTTTTGGCTTCGACGATGATGGGGAGTACGGAAACAACGTTTTATGTGTTGGCGGTTTATTTTGGCGCTGTTGGTATTACTCGCATCCGTTATGCACTGGTGGCGGCTTTATTGGCAGATGCGACGGGATTAATTATGGCTTGTGTTTTTTCGGCTTTGTTTTGGGGATAAATTTGTCATTTGTCATCCGTCGGTTGTTTTCTGTAGGGTGGGCAATAATTATAAACCCTGAAGTGTTTATGTTATCGTTTTTGCGGGTCTTCCGTACTTAGTGTGCTAAACTATCAGCTCTCATACTTCGTAACGCTCACCACACAAGGACTGTAGCGCCTAAGTCTATCCAAACGACTTGAAATATGGGAAGAAATGGCTAAAGCTATTACTGTTCAATGTTCGGACTAATAAAACTAACAATTTAGCACACTAAGTACGGAAGACCCATAATTGTTCCCGATGGTACACTGACCTGGGTAGAACGAGGGGTGACTGGAGTGGGTTGTGAGGGAAACAGTTGCCCGATACGATAAGGTTGGGGTTTTGCTGTCGCTGGTATGGCGATGAGGATGGGAAGTGAGGCTGTTGTAGTTATGCCTAGTGCCATTAGAACGGCTAGTTTGGATTGCCAGCGGTAATTTAACATGGAAATATACGTGCCATAATAAGATGATTATGAGTAAATTTGACTTAATTTTTAGGGTAATGTTCCTGATAATGGTAATTTTTTCAACGCAGAGGGACGCAGAGGTTAACGCAGAGGGGCGCAGAGGAATTGGGCATGATTGAGAGACTTATTTTATAGTAAAAACAATATATAGCCGTTTCTAAATGCTGATGGTACATCCAAATGTAGGGGCGTCATCTATGTCAAATGAAGATCACAACTCTCCAATACCTTGAGTTGACCCCTCCCTAACCCTCCCCTTATTAAGGGGAGGGAAATCTAAATCTATTTTAAAAATGCTATACACAGATGTGACGGGTGACAAATGACATAAACAAATGACAAAAAATGGGTATTTTTCCAGCTCCTAAATTTAATACGTTTACACTTGAGCGCTTTCAACTGGAATCCGGTATTGTACTGCCTCAGGTAAATTTAGCTTATCGAATTAGTGGTACACCGTCATCACAACCGCCAATTGTCACTTGTACGGCTTTTTCTCAAAGTTATTATGATTTAGCTTATCTGCGGGGTGCTAAGTTGGCGTTAGATCCGAGAAAAGATTGGATTATTCATACAGAGTTGTTGGGGAATGGGCGCAGTAGTTCTCCAAGTAATACGTCGCCACCGTTTAATGGTGCTAATTTTCCGGCGGTAACGATTCGGGATAATGTGAATTTACAAGCTGCACTTCTCAACTACCTTGGTGTTAATAGGATTCGTGCTGTTGTTGGTGCGAGTATGGGAGGACAACAGGCAATTCAATGGGCGGTGAGTTATCCGGATAGGGTACAAAATGCTGTGGTTATTGCCGGAAGTTGTCGGGCGACTTGGCATGTTCGTCTATTTCTTAATAGTTTGGCAACCTGTATTCGTTCTGATCCAGCGTTCCAAGAGGGGAATTATACAGAACCGCCTTTATTAGGGCTGTCACGCATGTCTGAAGCTTGGGCGCCTTGGGCTTTTTCGCCAGAGTTTTATTCTTCAGAAGTGTATCAAAGGTATCCTGATACGCAGGCGAATTCTTTGGATGAATTTTTGGCGAAATGGCGCACCCGCTATCATGAAAAAGATGCGAATGGCTTATTATGTCATTTTCAAACTTGGGCAAATCATGATGTTAGTTTGACGCCCGGTATGGATGGATGTTTAGAAAAGGCTTTGAAGAGTATAAAAGTAGAGGTTCTCTTTCTACCCATTCGCACGGATGCCTATTTTGCTGTCGCTGATGTCATCGCAGAAGCCGCACTCATTCCTCATGCCCAAGTTATGGTGCTAAACTCAGTTTATGGTCATGCGGCGGCGTTTGGACGAGACAAGGGCGATCGCGCAGAGATTAATCAGGCGATCGCGAATTTCCTCCATCAAGACAATTAACCCCTGAAGGGGTGACAAGTTATGAATCAGGGCGGGTTTTGTTGTTCATTTATCGGTGACTAGCAGAATTTAGTCCCTAAACCTGCCCCTACAATTGTGAATTGACAAATGACAAATGACAAATGACAAATGACAAATGACAAATGACAAATGACAGACAAAAAGACTTATGACATGGGCAACTCAATCACAAACTCGGTTCCTTGCTCTGGTGCGGAACTAAAATTTAGTAAACCTCCATGCTTTTCGACTACAATCTGACGCGCAATCGATAAGCCTAAACCCGTTCCTTTACCCACAGGCTTGGTGGTAAAAAAATTATCAAATATGCAATCTTTTACCTGACTTGGCATTCCTATTCCATTATCGCGAATCCGAATAATAACGGTTTCTTTATCATACTGAATATCGGTATCAATTTTAATTTGAGGCAGATAGTCTTTATTTAATTCCTTGGACTTCTTTGTCTGTAATTCATCTAATGCATCTATCGCATTAGCAATAAGATTCATAAAAACTTGGTTTAATTGCCCAGGATAACACTCAATAGGCGGTAATTCGCCGTAGTTTTTAATCACTTCGATTGCTGGACGTTTATCATTTGCCTTAAGGCGGTGCTTTAAAATCAACAATGTACTCTCGATTCCATCATGGATGTTAAAGACTACCTTAGTATGAGCATCTAAACGAGAAAAAGTTCGCAAAGAACTACTGAGCTGAAAGAGACGATCAACTCCCTTTTTCATGGAAAATAAAAGACTGGGTAAATCCTCAATCAAATAATCGAGTTCAATCTCCTGAATTTCTTGCTCAATTTCAGTTCCTGGATTAGGAAACTTTTCTTGATACAAATGCAGCAAAGAAATTAAATCATTTGTATAGTCTTTTGCACAACTGAGATTTCCATTAATAAAGCCTACAGGATTGTTAATTTCATGAGCTACAGCGGCTACCAGTTGACCCAAGGTTGCCATTTTTTCAATTTGTATAAGCTGAACTTGGGCTTGTTGTAACTCCTGTAAGGTTTGTTTTAATTGGGCGGTTCGTTCTTCAACTCGTTGCTCTAAACCCTGGGTAAGTTGACGAATCGTCAGTTGATGATCGACACGCGCCAAAACCTCTTCAAATTGAAAAGGTTTAGTAATATAGTCAGCCCCTCCTAAGGCAAAGGCTTTGACTTTATCAAAGACTTCATCTAAAGCGCTAATAAAAATTATCGGAATATCACGAGTGACAGGTGAAGCTTTCAAGGCTGAACAAACGTCATAGCCATTCATGTCGGGCATTTTAATGTCCAACAAAATCAGATCAGGTGCTACCGCTTTTGCCGCCATTAATGCCATGCTGCCGTTGACTGTGCTGCGAACTTCATACCCATATCTTGTTAGTGCGGCTTCCAACAGACGTAAGCTATCGGGTGTATCATCAACGATTAAAATAATTCCTTGTGCTGTTTTTGGCTGATAACTATTCATAAGCAAGTCTGACTGCCATAAGGATGGCGGATAGTGTAATACGGCAAGGGCTAGGGGGAGCAGAGGGAGCTGGAATTAAATTAGAGTGTATCCAACTAATATTCTATTGAAGTATGTCCCGTATCTAAAATACCGGAAAAAAGGGATGTTTTTATCAGGAGATAGCCTTTTGTGCTATATCCATAATGACATCACACCGAAAATTATTAACTAAATCAGTTAACGCCTTAGCGAATAACGTCTGTTCTGGGGGAATTTCTTCGATAAGCTGAATAATCTGTTTGTTATTAAGCTGAATGGCGGCTTGGTGTAACTGGGCAATCCAATTCGTCGGCATCACCTTTAAATCCTCAGGGGTTAATATCGGTGTATCGGCATCAGATAAGGGTGGGGCAGCATTTTCATAGCGATAACGGAGTCCTAAATGTTGTCCCATTTTCTCTAAAATCGCATCCGTTCGGAAGGGCTTGGCGACAAAATCATCACAACCTGCGTCTAAAATAGCGGTTCGTTCTTCATCAAAAGCACTAGCGGTTAAGGCAATAATCACGGTTGTCTTTCCCAGAGGATGGGATTTAATCAATTGGGTGGCTTCATACCCATTCATTACAGGCATTCGCATATCTAACCAAATCAGATGAGGGTGCCAATGTTCCCAAATAGCCACAGCCACTTGACCATTATCGGCTTCTCGCACGTCTAATCCTAAGGATTCCAGAAACTTAACCAGGGGTTTGCGATTTGCCCATTGATCTTCAACCACTAAAATGCGATAGTTGGGTTGGTCGGGTGCGATGCCAATAACCTGTTGACTTAAGGGTTGGCTAGGAGTCTGGTCTTGGGGAACAATGCCAATAGGGATATCAAATTTAACCAATGTACCTTGACCTGGAGTACTGTTAATGGTAATGTCCCCACCCATCAACTGGACAAATCGACGACTAATCGCTAAACCTAAACCCGTTCCTGACTGCGATCGCTGACTGGTTTTCGTTTGCACAAAGGCTTGAAACAGGGTATCCAGTTCATCCGGGGGAATGCCAACGCCTGTGTCTTCAACTTCAAAAAACAGCCTGGATTGAGTATCTGTGTTCGTTGGTGCGGTTATCCTATCGGATATCTCTTGCACGCGCAAAATAACCCTACCTTGTGACGTAAATTTAACTGCATTACCCACTAAATTAATCAAGATCTGCCGCAATTTCCCCTCATCCGCCACCCCATAGTTCGGCACATTTGCCGTTCGCTCAACGATAAGTTGTACCCCTTTCGATAGGGCTTTCAGGCGCAACATCTCGGCAATGGAATCGACCAAACTGTAAAGATCAAAGCTATTTTCTGACAGGGAAATCCTACCCGCCTCAATTTTGGACATATTCAGGACATTATTAATTAAATCCAGCAAATGTTCACCCGAACGAGTAATAATGCCCAAATAATCCTGCTGATCTTGATTTAGAGATGCATCCCTTGCCATGAGTTGGGTAAAGCCTAGGATGGCATTGAGGGGAGTACGCAATTCATGACTCATATTTGCCAAGAACTCGCTTTTGCCATGATTAGCTGCTTCGGCTGCATCTAAAGCCTGTTGCAGGGCGACTTCCGTTTGCTTGCGCTGTTGGATATCCTCAACGACGCCAATAATATAATTAGGGGTATCCATCCAAGTTCGCACCAGGGATACAGCAACATTGACCCATTGCCATTGACCATCTTTACGGATAAAGCGTTTTTCTCTAGAATAGGTGGAACGTTGACCTGCTAATAATTGAGTTAAATCATTAAGTTCTGCGGCTCGGTCATCAGGGTGAGTAATGTCGGGGAAACTAAGCTGTAATAATTCCGATTCCTCGTATCCTACCAGGTCACAAAATCGTTGATTGACCCGAATTAACTGTCCCGATGGTGTCCCCAGGGCAATGCCCACGGCGGCTTGTTCAAATATTGCCCGGAAGCGTTCTTCACTTTCTCGTAAGGCGGCTTCCGCCCGTTGACGTTCGGTGACATCGCGCAAGCAAATCTCAAAAACGGGTTCACCTTCCCATTCCGTTTCAACTACACTCATTTCAGCAAAGCTGAGTTGTCCATCGGCGCGAACAATTCCCAATTCTGTGGTTTGATTCACACCAACGGGCAGTCCAAAGTTATAGTTGAGTAATTCTTCGACATCCTGATTTAAGAGGTTGGCGGCGGCTGGATTGGTGAAGCGAACTTGACCTTGACGATCGACAATCATAATCCCGTCGGAGGTACTGCTGACGATCGCGTGGAGTCTGGCTTCACTGTGGCGCAGGCGTGCTTCAGTTAATTTGCAATCAGTGATATCCCGTCCAACTGACTGAAATTCCAGTAATCGACCTTGATTGTCAAAGATAGCGCGATCGCTCCATTGTTGCCAACGAATCTCACCCCCCTCTAGAATAACCCGGTGTTCGACTATACCTACAGGGTTGTCTGGGTTCAACTCCGTCATAAAGGCTTCTAACACGGGTTGATCATCCGGGTGAATCAGGGGGAAAAAGCGATGTCCAATTAGTTCTTCTGGTGTTTTGCCAAAATAGCGACAATAGACTTCGTTAACAAAGGTGAGTATGCCATCGGCGCTGTAACGACAAATCAGTTCACTTTGATCCTCAATAATCGCACGATAGCGGAATTCACTGTTTTGTAACTGCTGCTTTTGCTGTTCTACAGTGTTCTCCAGGATTCGCGAATGGTTTTCTAGATGGTTGTAGGCTTGAGCATTCTTTAGCGCCGATGCAGCTTGGACGCACAGGAGTTGAACAATCGCCACGCGATCGCGCGTAAACACGCCTCTGGTTTGATTATTTTCTAGGTAAAGAATACCAATTCCCTGATTACCAACTGTTAATGGCGCACATAATATACTCAATTGGGGACGTGTTGAGTTTTGAGTGTTGAGGTTGTAGGGGCGGGTTTCACTATTATCGTTGTTTCCCGCCCTGATGGTACTAAACCCGCCCTCACTTCCCTCATCTCCCCGATTCAGTGCGATCGTTGACCATCGTTTAACATCTGTCGTATCATCTGAGACGATCAAAATGTCTGGATGATGCCATACATATTCAACCAGCATCAGGGGAATCTCCGGGCTGGATTCAATGGGAGTCAGGGGCAAAATGCTTGGGTTCGTACCCCTTACCCCCCTAGCCGCTATGACTAAACCCTCCGGCTGAGGCAAAATCAGGGTAACGCTTTGAGCATCTGTCGTCTCAAAGGCTATCTGGATTAAGGTTGAGAGCAATGGCTGTAGTCTAATTTCTCCAGAGATGGCTTGGCACAACTCAATCACCGTCGCCATGGATAGACTATCGGAATTATCAATAAAACAAGAGACCAAGGTTCTAGGATTAAATCTTTTGACATCAAAACGGACGAACAGAAGCAACTTAGCCTGCTCATCAGATGGTTATTTCTGAAGAAAAATGAATTTTACTTGACTTTTTCCGTTTACTGTTTTACTTACAACAGACCCTTGGATGATTCGCGATCGCGTCTTCTGGGAGCGTCATTTGCTCCGGCTGATTAGCTTTTCTTTTCCAAAGATTAACTTGGCTTTATAGTAAGCTAAGCTTTTATAGCTTTTGTCCTCTAGTTTATACTAGATTTCCTTTAAGTGAAAACGCCTGTACGGGTGAAATCTTAGGTGGCTCTAGGCTTGACATTTGACGGAGTGAAGTAGGGGCTGCTGAATAAGTGGTGAGGGGGAGCGGGGGAAGACTTCGGCGTGAGCGCTCAGTCGAACGCTGGGGAAGCCAATGTAGAGACGTGCCATGGCACGTCTGGAAGCTGGGGGAGCAAGGGTACATTTTTCCTGAGCAAGGTGATGCCATACTTATGAAGAATGCTACCCGATTTACTTGAATCAAACCCTCTGTCAATAAAGCTCAAAGTGCAGCAAGCCCTTACTTAGGGCTTGGTAACCAAGCCCCTACTGAGAACGTTGTGCCAACTCTTCACCACTCACGGGAGAAATTTGCCAAATCATGATTTGCCGATCAAATCCACCCGTTGCTAGGAGTGTACCATCAGGGCTAAAGGCAACGGAATGCACCCAATCTTCATGGGCTGTCAGTAATGCTAACAGTTCACCCGTTCTTAAATTCCATAACCGCACCCCGTCACGGCTGGCACTCGCCAGAGTTTCACCATCGGGGTTAATCGCTACAGCCCAAACTCGCCCGGTATGTCCCGAAAGCGTCTGTGCTAATTGTCCAGTTCTAAGATTCCAGATTTTAATCGTGCGATCATAACTACCACTGACTAATGTTTGTCCATCGGGTGTAAACGCCAAGGCATTAACTGAACCACGATGGGCGCTAATCCGATTGAGTGACTGTCCTGTTTTTACATTCCAGAGTTTAATTGAACCAAACTTATGACCACTTGCCAGGATATCTCCATCTGGGTGAATCGCCAGTCCATAGGTCTGGTTATCGAAACGCGCTAAGGTGTACATTCGACGTTGTTTGGTTAAATCCCATAGTCGAATTCCATCTAAAGCGCCTGTGACTAAGGTGCGACCATCTGGCGTGATTGCCAAGGATAAAACATTGCTGGTATGATCACGAAACTGATGGATATAGTCTCCGGTTCTCCAGTTCCAGAGATTAACCGCAGAATCTGTACCAGAACTGACTAAGGTTTCTCCATCGGGTGATAAGCCTAGAACAGATACTGAAGTTCGTTGCGCTCGCAGGCTGTCGATTTCTCGACCTGTTTTTAGCTGCCAGAATTTAATTTTGCCATCGTTACGACTACCGCCGCTAATTAGAATTGTTCCATCGAGGCTAAAGAACAACGAATCAACGGCTGTGTTATGACCTGTAAACGTGTGAATTAGTCGCGGATTTCTCCAGGCTTCAGGTGAGGAGAGGGGTTGAGACGGAGATAAATTATCGGGATTGAGTGGATTTGTTGGTGTAGGAGGCGGCGGTTGGGCAGGATTTTCCGGACGTGGTGGCGCAACGGGCACAGGTAAAGGCTGACTTATTGCCTTATGGCTTATAGTCGCCAAACCTATCATGACTCCGATTAAAACTGCCTTTATGTCATTGGTCATGCGTCATTTGTCATTCGTCATTCGTCCTAGATTATCGCACTTCAAACTTGGAATGGGGCGGGTTTAGTTCCATTGGGGTGAGGTCAAAAACGATAATCGTGAAACCCGCCCCTACACACGCGCCAGGTACTTTTTAGCCCAGCGTTGAGTCAAGACTCGCCATGGTACATCTGGACAATTATTCATTGAATGTTGGGACAGATCGTTTGAGCTACGCGATCGCGCGGCGGTTGCTCTTGCCATCCGGAGAGTAAGCCGATAAGCTCTGATTTGAGCAGTTCTAGGGCTTGAATTTGCTGGTTAATTTCTTCGACTTTATGCAGCAAGTGTTGCTTCACTGCACCACAGGGTAATGTCCCGGAGTCGTGAACCTCGAGGATTTCGTGGATTTCACTCAGGCTGAGTCCGAGGGATTGCGATCGCTTGATAAAGGCTAACCGATTCAGGGTTTGTTCGGTAAACAGACGATAACCTGATTCGGAACGGGTTGTCGTTGGCGTCAGTAAACCCACTTCTTCGTAATACCGAATTGTTTTTACCGATAATCCACTTTGATTAGCAACTTCGCCAATTTTATACAATCGCTCTAATGTTGTTTTGCTCGTCATTCCCGCCAATCCGTCTTCCTGTCTCGCCCTGAGTTTCCGATCAATTACACCCGACTTGCACCAAAACAGCATCAGCGATGGGGATGACGCTTGCTGGTACTGAGCATCGGTAAGGGTGGACGGGAAGGACTTGATGGCAGATAATGGGTTACGGCTTGTTCAGCCAGTTCTGTTTGGCGACGTTGGCTTTGCCACCAGCGTAAACCTACGGCTAACATGACCATCATTAACCCAAAGGTTAGCAGCGACCAGCGTTCACCAACTCCGCCAATGACGGCATCGACAGCGCCGACAGTGACAATAAAGCTAGAAATTGGTTCTTTGCGGTAGGCTAACTTCCAGAATCGAGGTCCTAAGGCATTCATCACGGTTTGCTATTTATCTCTATTCCACGTAAGTGCTTAATCTACTTCTAGGGTATCCGATTAATCGACAGATTAACTGACAACCCATTATTCTTTAACACTAATAGTAAACAATACTCTATAGTCGCAATCAGTATAGCGACTGACTTAATTCATTTGCTAGGGGCGGAGGAGGGCGGGTTTTGTTTGTCAGTTATTGGCAAGTAAGCTAGCTTCAGTGGCTAAACCCGCCCCTACAATTGACGTGAGACGTAAGAGTCAGAGTATTATTGCAAACCTAGCCAACTTAGCAGTCCTTGACCTGTAGCATATTCAATCGCCAGTGTCAAGACAAAGCCAATCATCGCGGCTCGACCATTCAATCGTTCAGCGTATTCATTGAAACCGAACTTGGGTTCGGCGAGTTGGGGAGTGGTTGTGGGTTGGGGTTGTGTCATAGTTGCCAAGGATGGTGTAATGATTTAGTTATATTTCTTTACTAAGTTTAACATTTAAACAAGCAAGGACAGAATTAATACAGTTAAGTGATACCCAATTCAACAACAGTGTTGTGCGATCGCGCAAGGAGTATAAGCTTAGTTCTTATGGCACAACGTCTGAAAACTGCATGACATAAAGGAAAACGATGGAAATCGGTGTACCCAAAGAGACAAAAGACCAAGAATTTCGAGTCGGCTTAAGTCCTAGTAGTGTTCGCGTCTTACAGGAAGCCGGACATCAGGTTTGGATTGAAACCCAGGCGGGGGCGGGGGCTGGCTTTACCGATGAAGACTATCAGCATAGTGGCGCTAAGATTGTCGCCACAGCAGCCGAGGCGTGGAATCGGGAACTGGTGGTTAAGGTGAAAGAACCGCTAACGTCGGAGTATCCATATTTACAGAAAGAACAATTACTGTTTACCTACCTGCATTTGGCGGCGGATCGCCCATTGACTGAAAGTTTAATCGATAGTGGTGTTTGTGCGATCGCCTATGAAACTGTGGAACTTCCAGATCGCCGCCTCCCCTTGCTGACACCAATGAGCATTATTGCGGGTCGTCTTTCTGTCCAATTTGGCGCTCGATTTCTGGAACGCCAGCAAGGTGGGCGCGGGGTGCTTTTAGGGGGTGTTCCTGGAGTGAGACGCGGTAAGGTGGTGATTCTTGGGGGTGGTGTTGTCGGCACGGAAGCGGCGAAAATAGCGGTAGGAATGGGCGCTCAGGTTCAGATTTTAGATATTAATGTTGAACGTCTAGCCTACTTAGAAACCCTGTTTGGTTCCAGAGTTGAACTCCTTTACAGTAATTCAGCCCAAATTGAAGCCGTTGTTCCCCAAGCCGATTTACTGATTGGGGCGGTATTAGTTCCGGGGCGTCGAGCGCCAATTCTGGTTCCTCGTGGCTTGGTGCAACAAATGCATCCGGGTGCTGTAATTGTTGATGTGGCAGTGGATCAGGGAGGATGTATTGAAACCTTGAAATCTACCTCACACACGAATCCCACCTATATAGATGAAGGGGTTGTCCATTATGGTGTCCCCAATATGCCCGGTGCTGTACCTTGGAGTTCGACTCAAGCCCTGAATAACAGTACGTTACCCTATGTTCTCAAGTTAGCCAATGAAGGAATCAAGGCTGTCGCATCAGATGTGGCGTTGGCAAAGGGCGTGAATGTCCAGAATCATCAGTTGGTTCATTCGGCGGTGCGGGAGGTTTTTCCTGATTTAACGTAACGCGAAGCCGTAAGCTGTTCGGCATATAAACCTTAATGTCAATAATGGCGCAATCCTTGTATGTAGGGCGAGCATCTTGCTCGCTACTAATACCCAATTTAAATGCATAACAGCGTAAGCTATCGGACTTCGGCTTCTCTGGAGGGATTTAGGCAAGAGTTGGATTATCCGTAAACTCTTATATCGATTTATTACCTTATTTTTCAATAAACAAATTTCTGTATCATTGCTAGTCCACAAAAACCAGAACGGAGTAAACTTAGAAAGTGAAGCCATAAAGCTTCCCTGACAGATAACCGAGTCTAGTCTAGTGTAACTCCAATATTGAACGATAACGAGGTCAAAATATCTGTATACCCGAATATCTGTCTCGTCAACAAACAACAGCAACGATTAACTGTATTGTTCATATTTCCTCAACTAAAAGACACTGAGCTATGCGACTGAAAGGTGTGAGGTAAGTCAGCGCAACTCTAAAACAAATTGTGTCCCCAGAGGAAGTTACTGGCAGAAATGTAAACGTTGCTGTTGTTTTTTAATAGACAAAATATTTGAGGGTTGAGGTGTACCAGTAATAAACATTGGCGTAGCATCCTTCATAAGTATGGCATCACCTTGCTCAGGAAAAATGTACCCTTGCTCCCCCAGCTCCCCCAGCTCCCCCTTACCACAACATTTATTCAGCAGCCCCTAACTAACGACACCCTAAACTATCCCGCGTTGAAACGCCAGTGACGGGATTAACGCCATCTGCCCGTTGACACATCAACGATATTTGATAGGTGTCAAGGATTGCACCGGAAAAATCAGCCCCTGTAATCGTTGTATCAAAAAAGCGGCTACGACTGGCAATAGCATTAGTAAAAATAGCATTGGTTAAATTAGCGCCGTCAAAGACAACGCGATCGGCTAAAGTCTCGGACAGGTTCGCTCCGGTTAAATCCGCCTCAAAAAACGCCGCTTTGGTGAGGATTGATCCTTGAAGAGAAGCTCCTCGAAAAGAGGCACCGCGTAGATCTGCACCTGCAAACGAGGTTCCCTCTAAATTTTGATTAGAAAAATCTCGATAGTGTAATTCAGTAAGCGTATAGTTGATACTATTCTCCTGTGCGATCGCGCTAGGCAAATCTACAATCCACGCGAAAAGTGCAATCAATAATCCTATTCCAATGGCTAAACGTTTCCCAGCTTTTTTACTGGGGCGGTTTTCGGTTCGTTTTTGGCTCGCATTAGTCATCGTTGCTTCTTGACATTTAAAACTGATGGGGTCTAACTTACCTATTTTGCCGCAAGCTGGGATTCGTTATTCGTCATTCGTCATTTGTCATTCGTTCTTTGCTTCCCCATATCCCTCATCTCCCTCATCTTCCCCCGCACCTTTGCGCCTTACCTCTCACTCGTTAAACTGCTTTTTGTTAAGATACATTAATGAGTCAATAGTCGCCCTATTTTACCAAACAACTCATGATCACTGAACTTTTGCCCTTTCAATTCGAGTTAAATACGACAGCGATCGCGGGTGCATCGTTGTGGGCGCTAGCGCTGTACTGGGGCTTCTCAACGTTAAGCCACTGGATCATGGAACAACTGAATCGCTGGTTTAACTTTGCCGAGCGATCGCTCTACACTTCCATGAAGGAATATGAACGCACTCGTCGAGGAAGAGAAGCCCAAAACGCTTTCTATGCTTCCCTGTTCAGCATTGTGCCATTTTTAGTTGTTGGCGCTGGCTGCAACTGGGGTGTGGAAATCACTCTGGGTTCAAGTTGGGCAATCAGTATGGGGCTTCTGGCTTGTATCAGTGGCGCTGTTTATGAATTAGGGCGTCGTGATAGTCAGTCAAATTAATTATTTGTCTCTTATCCTTCTTCAGAACCAGAATCCTCCATGTTAACCAGCGCATTGTGGATTTTATTGATGGGCTTTTTTGGGGGTCAAATTGCCCGTCGTTTAGGTGCGCCACCGTTGATCGGGATGATTTTGGTGGGAATTGTCCTCGGACCACAAGTTGGCAATGTGATCAGTTCAGATGTACTGGAAGCGGCGGATAGTTTGCGAACAGTTGCTGTGATGGTTATCTTGATGAAGGCGGGACTAGGGCTGGATCGGGAAAAGCTGCTTTCTCAGGGAAGTGTAGCGCTGCGGCTAGGCTTTTTGCCTGCGGGGTTTGAGGCAATTGCGATCGCGTTAGCCGCCATCTGGATTTTTCACTTTGACGTTCCCACGGGATTACTCTTAGGTTGCATCATTGGCGCAGAATCTCCGGCGGTAATTGTTCCGGGAATGCTGCGGCTAAAACGTTTGGGGTGGGGAGTGACGAAGGGAATTCCTGATGCGATTCTCACGGGGAGTGCTTTATCCGATGTTCTATTATTACTTTTATTCAGTTTACTGTTAAGTTTTTTAGGTCAGGGCGGAATTGAAACCATCACTCTTCCGGGAGGATTTACACTTTCGGCGTTGCAATTACTACCGTTGCAAGTATTTATTGAAATTGGACTGGGTATCTTGATTGGCTACGTGGCGGCTCGTTTAATCGTCTCGCTACTAACGGAACAAAATTGGACACAAAATACGGTTCAAGATGTTTTAATTGCCGCTGGAATTGCGTTATTATTGGTAATTGTAGAAAAAGTATTACCCTACTCTGGCTACTTAGCGGCTATGGGAATGGGCTTCTTTTTGATTGAGTTAGATGCACCGTTGGCTCGACGCCTACGCGGTGGATTTGATAGCCTTTGGGTTGTGGCGGAGATTGTTTTATTTGTTTTATTGGGCGCGAGTGTTCAACTTAAAGTATTAGGGAATACGGTTTTACCGGGACTCTTAGTGTTAGCTATTGGCTTGTTTGTCGGTCGTCCCGTGGGTTGGTATCTCTCGACAGTGGGAAGTAATTGGACATGGCAAGAACGGCTATTTTTACTGCCGGGAAATATGGCAAAAGCAACGGTACAAGCGGCGATTGGTGCGATTCCTTTAGCTAGGGGAATTGAAGGGGGAGAAATTATTTTAGCTATTGCAGCACTTTCCATTTTGACCACGGCACCGATTGGGGCTTGGGCGATTCCTACGTTTGCGCCAAAATTATTGGAACGGGGAGAGGTTGACCCGACGAAAGTAACGGTAGTGACTCATACCGTGCTGTTAGCGGCTGTGGATACCTCTCCCTTAGCGACAGAAGTTTTAAGGAAAGTAGCCAGTATTGCTCGACGCACGGATGGTGAAGTGATTGTATTACATGTGATCAATAGTGATGAGATAGAGGATGTAGAAAAGCTGCGCGATCGCACTCAACGATTACTCAGTGATATTCGCTATAAATTTATCACGATCAAGGGTTCCATTCCAGAAGAAATTGTTCGGGTGGCGCAAGAGTATCAAGTGGCAGATATTGTCATGGGGAAACGGGGACATCAACATTGGCAACAGGTGCGAGTCGGTTCCGTATCGCAAGCCGTTCTAGAAGTAAGTTCTATCCCGGTTATCTTAGTAGAAGATCCGCAAAAGGAATTGGCGGTAAAAAGCCGCAGGTTTTGATAATTAGTGGCTGCTGAATAAGTCTTGTGGTGGGGAGAGGCAATAGGCAAAAGTTTCAACCCTCTGTTGAAATAAAAATAGTCTATTGTTGATTTACGGCTAATCTTGAACTCAGCTTGCTAGCGCCAATAGGGACGCCCTTTCCAAAATACGCCAACGAGAACGGCAACCACGTTGGCATAACTTAAACTTACCAAAACAAAGGGTAAAGGCAACAGTGACTTTAACCACAAGGTTAGGGCTAAACAGGGAACTAATGCCCACAAGCTGCTACTGTTAATCAAAACGTGGGGATAAAACCGTTCCAGAATATAAACACCGAGAACTCCAAACCCCGCCGCCGCCATTAAGATGATGATCATCCCTAAGGGAGGAGTATAGAGGAACCGGATCATCTCACGGATCGCGGCGGATTGGGTGACGCCTAAGCCGATGATAATTTCAAGGGCGATCGCGATCGCAGTGGTAATCCCTGAGACTTCTAGCAGCGATCGCCAGGGGAGAGATCGTAAGCGATACATGGAATTTTATCCAGTTGTGGGTATCCTGCTATTCTACCGCCCTAGCTCCCGTGAAACGTCAAAACCTACTGGCGTGGCATACCTGAGAACTTACGCAAAGGCTCTATATGTTCTATATGTAGGGTGTGTTAGCGACAGCGTAACGCACCATATAACTATAGTAATAACGTCAAGCGGAAAATTAAATCATGGAAATAAAACTACGGAAAGTGGGCAACTCCATTGGCACCACGTTTCCTCAGGAAATCTTGGACAAATTTGATTTAAGGGAAGGGGATACACTAACCCTGGTGGTGATGGAGGATGGCATTAAGTTAATGGCTTATGATCCTGAATTCGAGCAAGTGATGGCGGCTTACAAGCAAGGGGCATCACAGTACCGCAATGCCATGCGAGAGTTAGCAGATGGCTGAACCGATTTGGATTACTGCTGCGATGGTGCAGGTGATTCATGATGATCAAGTTGCAACCCATGGTGGGGTGTATGGGTTACGGGATGAGGGATTGCTAGCGAGTGCCCTTGCCCGTGCGCGTAATCGCTATGGGTATGAAGGGGCAGATATTTATCGACTGGCGGCGGATTATGGCTATGGAATTGCTAGAAATCATCCGTTTATTGATGGCAATAAGCGCACAGCGTTTCAGGTGATGTATGTGTTTTTGAAGGTGAATAGTTGGAATCTTGATGCACCAGAGCCAGAGGTAGTGCTGGTGATGCGATCGCTGGCGGCGGGAGAACTCTCTGAAGATGAGTTGGCGCAGTGGTTGCGGCAATATTCCTCAAGGGAGGCGTAGGTGGTTTGGTGTTGTGGAATATTGATCTGACTTTTCACTGGATTGGGAAAACCTCTCTCCAAACCTCTCTCCTGCAAGGAGACAGGCTTTGAATTCTCTCCCTTTCGTGCAAAAAAAAGCGAAGCATCCTTATTCTTGATGACAAAAATATAGTGAATGGGGACATACTGGGAATAAGAGCATCAGGAGGCAAACCAGATCATGTCTAATGATAATGTCGCCGCATTATTACAGCAGGGACATGAGCAGCTAGATCGGGGACAAAACCAAGCAGCGTTGCAGACATTTCAGCAAGCCGAACAACGGGAACCGGAAAACCCCCAAGTGTTGTTTGGGTTAGGTTTAGCTTGTTATCGCTTAGAGCAATATCAGGAATCGGTTGATTATCTGACTCAATCTTTAAACATTGAACCCTGCTATATTTTAGCCTTGGCGTATCGAGGTAGAGCATACCGAGGGTTGAAATTAGAGGAACCAGCAACAGCCGATTTTGAGCAAGTGCTTCAACTTGAGCCTCAAACTCATCAAGATTGGCGAGGGCGAGGACTTGCGTTATCTGAGTTGAAGCGGTACGAGGAAGCAATTGTTAGTTTCGATAAAGCGATTGAAATTAAATCTGACGACTATAGTGCTTGGAGGAATCAAAGTTGTGCATTGTGTAAGTTAGGGAAGTATGAGGATGCGATCACTCGTTGTGATAAAGCCATTGCAATTAAAGCTGACGACTATAATGCTTGGATAAATCAGGGTTGTGCGCTGTATAACTTAGGAAAATATGAAGATGTGCTCGCGAGTTGCGATAAAGCCATTGAAATTAATCCTGACTACTACACAGCTTGGTATAAGCGGGGTAATGTGCTGTATAACTTAGGGAAATATGAAGAGGCGATCGCGAGTTTAGATAAAGCGATTGAAATTAATCCTGACTACTACAAAGCTTGGGAGAACCGGGGTGTTGCGCTATTATATAACTTAGGGAAATATGAAGAAGAGGTGATCGCGAGTTTAGATAAAGCGATTGAAATTAATCCTGACTACTACAAAGCTTGGGGGAACCGGGGTGTTGCGCTGTATAACTTAGGGAAATATGAAGAGGCGATCTCGAGTTACGATAAAGCTATTGAAATTCGACCTGACTACTATATAGCTTGGAGTAATCGAGGTTTGGCATTATTCAACTTAAAACGCTACGACGAAGCCTTCCACAACTGGGAAGATGGCAGAAAAAACCTTAACTTAGACACCCCTGAACACCGAGAAGGGGGTGGCGAACTTTACGACAGCGAAGCTCAAGCCTATTACCAACTAGGACGAACTAATTTCGATGACTTACTCAAAGCCAAAAATTGTTATCAACAAGCCTTTACTCTTCTTGATAGCCCAAAATGTCGCCAGCGACAACTAGAAGTGTTGCAAGACTTAATCCGGGTTTGTCAATACATCAGCCCCCCGAAACAAGTCCAAGAACTACTTAACCAAGGCACAGATTTACTAGAACGATGGCTGCAAGACTCTAACTTTAGCGATGAGAAATATATCCACTTCAAACATAAATTTGCCGGATTTAATCAATACCAAGTCGATACCCTCGCCCAGTCATCCGAACCCGAACAGCACATTCAAGCTCTAGAATTAGCTGAAGAACGCAAAAATACCTGTTTAGGCTGGCTGCAATATGGCAAAGCCTATAAAGCTCCCAGCCTCACCTACAATCAAATCCAACAGCAATTTAATCCCCATACGGCTGCCATTTACTGGCACATTAGTCCCGCCGCGATTACTACCTTTATCCTCAAACATAACCAACCGCCGCAAATCCTCCAGCTTCACCCCCTTAAATCAAATAAAAAGCGCTCGCCATTTCCTTTCTTTAATCAACCCGAAAAATCTTATCCAGCAACCGCCAATCAATTGCGAGAGTTTGAAGACTGGTTAAATCAATGGAAACAAGACTATCGACATTACAGCCAAGCGCACCAAACCACCTCTATTTGGCGGCAAAGTATGGAATCTCAATTACGCAGCCTGGAATATATTCTCCATATTCGTGATATTTTGCCCTATCTCAGAGATATTAACCAACTCATTTTAATTCCCCATCGAGACTTACACCTCCTCCCTCTCCATTACCTTTTCCCCTCACGGTTTACCATCACCTATCTACCCAGTTTCCAAATCGGATTAAACCTGCAACCATACCAATCTGCTCAATCGCTCCTCAGTCTAGAAAATCCTGATATTCAATCCAACTATTGCACGCTTACGTCTAATATCCTGACTAGCTTATATTCCCAATGCCAACGGCTAAATAGTTCGACACTCGATAAAAAACAACTGATTCAAAACTTAAAATCAAATACTGGCACATTTCAATTTATCGGTCATGCTTATCACAATCTAGATAATCCTAAAGCATCCGCCCTACAACTGACGATTGCTGATAAGCTGACAATGGCAGAAATTTTTGATCAGTTAGACTTTGGCAATTACAATCTCATCTTTCTCTCCGCTTGCGAAACCGGGATTACGAATTCCCAGAACCTGATTGATGAATATGTGGGACTGGTTAGCGCGTTTCTCGCCAAAGGAGCCAGTTATGTGATTAGTACCCTTTGGACGGTAGATGAGCGTTCAACCGCTTGGCTGACAATTCGTTTTTATCAATATCTGAAAGCGGGTAAACATCCGGTATCTGCTCTCAAACAGGCACAAAATTGGCTCAAGCAAGTTACAAATCGTGACCTAGTGAAATGGTATCTTGAACTCGCTCAAGAGGTAAAAGCTACTCATCCTCACGCGAGCGAATATCTCAAAACTGAAGCGGCTTTAATTCAACAAGATTCGGATAAACTGATTGCAGTTAAACCTCCCTTTGAGCATCCTTATCACTGGGCAGGTTTCATCATCACAGGGAATCATTTTTGATAACAACTAGCTCTGACGCTTTCTTGGCATCTAAATCACCATTCGTAGGGGAAGGTGAAAACTAATACAGGGGTAGCGTTTCACCCTCATCCCCTAACCCCTTCTCCCACCCCCCTCGTTCCCCTTTTAGATCCCCCTTCCGTCCCCCTTGTAGATCCCTCACAAGGGTAGGTTTTTTACCTGGACGGTATAATGGAGGTAAGACTTGGAAGACCTGGAGGGAAAGTGGACAAGGAAGAAGACCAAAAAAGCATCAAAACTCATGAAGATCTAATTATTTATCAAAAAGCGTTTGAT
>NZ_JAVKEA010000124.1:0-50879 GCF_040221695.1 Coleofasciculus sp. E2-BRE-01
ACTCTTCAGGTGTTGGATGTTTATACAATCACCTGGTTTCGTTTTCTTATGGCTTTTGGATTGCTGGCGCTTTTTTTAGCCACAAGACAACAGTTTCCGTCATTACAGCAACTGCGGTCAGCGTCTCTGGGACTATTAGCGCTCGCGACTCTTGTTTTAGGAGGTAATTACCTGCTAAGCTGTCATGCATTTAAACTGTGATAAGAGCATTACCCTTATTTTTCAGTTTGCGCCCCCAGTTAATAACTAGCTTGTCTTCATTTTAAAGTTGATTCAACAAAGATTCTAACTCTTCAATGGATTCAAAAAGCCTATTAGCAATATATTCTTTTGCTGAATGACAGACTAATTCAATTAAGTTATAATCTGGACTATACTCGGGTAAATATTAAAGATGAATATTGGGCATTTCAGTAAAAGAATATATTGCTAATCGGCTTTTTGAATCCATTGAAGAGTTAGAATCTTTGTTGCATCAACTTTTAAATGAAGACAAGCTAGTTATTAACTGGGGGCGCAAACTGAAAAATAAGGGTAATGCTCTTATCACAGTTTAAATGCATGACAGCTTAACATCTCAACAGCTTGCGGCAATTGTTCCTGCGCCACAAAGGATCTCGCCAGTCCAATTTGCGCCTGGGCAAGTCCGGCAATATCTTGACGACTGCTTGCCAAATCTAGGGATTCTTGATAAACTAATTCAGCGAGTCTTGGTAACTCCAATCGATTATATAAATTCCCCAGACTGTGATAAACCTCTAAATTTTGGCTATTTGTATCAATCGCCTCTGTTAGCGTTTGAATCGCCAAAGTCATCAAGTCATAGTCTTGGTAAACCTGGGCAAGTTGTAACGCCATTTCATCTGCACTCAGATTCTGCTGGCGAATCTCTTCCACCTCAGCCATCACGGATTCAGATTGGCTGGGTGTCATCAGTCTAAACATCGATTTCCCAGCTTTTCCATCCGCCTCAACCATCAATTCATAATTAATCCCGGCGGTTAATGGGGATTGATTAGCCGGATAGGGAATTTCCGTGTCTCGCACATTCGGTAATTCCCAGACAGTTTCACCCGATCGCAACAAACGCACGGTATACTCTTGAGTATCGGCTAGCGGTGTCCAAGATAGGGTAGGTTGGGGATTTAGCAGCGAACCTCTGGGAGGAGTGATAATCCGAATATCCGTCAACCCACTGCGACGGGGTGGGCGACAAGGAGCATTTTCTGGGCAGATTGGTTTGGGCTTTGAGGTATCCGCGATCGCACGTTGCCAGACGATGCTCTCAATTCCCGTTGCTAGAGTAAATGCGACGATTAAGGAAAATAATACCTTAGGCTTCATATTAACACAAAAGCAGGGTAGCAGCAGAAGACATTAATATTATTGTATAGACATTAACGATTACATTTCTAGCCATATAGCTTGTCTGAACAAAATTATTGGTTATATAAACAAAATCGTAGGGTGCGTTAGCGCAGCGTAACGCACCATTGTTCTTTAGAGAATTACTGTGCATTTAAATATTCCTGGGCTTCACCTTGCCAAGTTTGAACTTCGGGCAATCCTCTAGACTCGAATTCAAGGCAGTTTTTCCAGGAAATTAGTGCCTTTTTATCATCGCCTTGTTTTTGCTGTACTTGGGCGAGTAAGCAGTGTGGCGCGGCTTGAGTTTCATCCAGAGTAATTGCCGTTTGCAAATAGTTCTCGGCTTCCTGATAGTCAGCTTTTTGTCTAAATGCCCAGCCTAGATTTTTGTAGAGTACAGATTGGAGACTATTTTTTTCGGTCTCATCTAAATCAAGGGTTTCTGTACGCTGCAACGCATTGATTAGCAGGTTAATCGCTAAATCATAATTAAACATTTGCCAGATTTGTAGACGGGCGAAATTGTTCGTAGCATCAATACCGACATAACCGTCATCCTGCATAGCACGTTTATATTCAGCCAGCGCCTGTTCAAGGTCAAATTTTTCGATGTCTTTGTGGGGTATTTTTAACTCGTAAAGTACTCCTAAATTGTAGTGAATTGTTGCCGCTGTTTCAGCGTCTGGCTTTAGTTGTAAAGCTTGAATAAATTGTTCTTTAGCACATTTAAAATCTTCTTGATAATTACAAGCCAGTCCTAAATCACTACGCGCTATGGCACTATTAGGATTAATTTTAACCGCTCGTTCCAGATTTAATCTAGCTTGCTCTAAACGAAGTTCTATAAAGTCTTCTCGTCCCTGTTGCAAATAATACTGAAATCGCCAAGGTTGTGAGACATAATATCCGCCAATTCCCATCATTCCTAGAGTAATAATAGTGGCAATTCCTTTAGGCGATCGCACCCAACACCCCAACCCCCGCAACCACAGACTGACGCGGGTTAACCCCTGCGCGATCGCTTGCACATTTTTGGGACGATTCACCACCGCATCCGCCATCAAATCATCGATAAACTCGGCTAAAGGTTTAGAGATTTGTGGTGCTTTATCTTGCCAAATTAACTGCCCTGTATTATGATTAATAGGTAGACAACTAGGCGGTTTATTAGTAAGTAAATGAACCAACGTGCGTCCCAAGGCATAAAAGTCAGATTGGGGCAAACATCTACCCTGCCTTTGTTCCGGTGCGGTGTATCCTTCAGATATAATCTTAGTTAATTCAACATCTCCCCGAAGTTTAGCTAAATACGTCCCTGTAATCTCCCGCACACTGCCAAAATCAATCAACACCAATCTGCCATCTGGTTTCAGGATAATATTACTCGGTTTAATATCCCGATGAAAGAATTGGTTTTGATGCAAATACTCAAGAATCTCCAGAAGTTGTCTCAACCAGTTGAGGGCTAATGCTTGAGAAATCGCCCCATATTGTTTTGCCCACGCTTCTAAATTCTGTCCTTCAATTTTTTCCAAAACGAGGCAGTGTAATTCGGTGGTACTATTAACAGAAACCGTAAAATACCCATCACTCTCAACCTTGGGAATCCCTGGATGATTTAAAAGTTCCAGCGTCAAAGCTTCCCGTTCAAAGAGTTCGACTAATTTGCTATGATTCTCTCTGAGAACCTTCATCACTTTCCGGGTTCCCTGATCATCCACCTCAAAGATATCGGTATATTTCCGCGAATCTAATCGGCGTAGGGGTTGAATTAACCGATATCGGTCATAAATCAATAGTGGAGTGCCGCAGGTTTGGCAACACTCCAATTCATCGGGATTTTGACGCTGTTTACAGTGGGAATTAATACAGTAAATCACATAGTCTATTAAGGGTAGAAGGGTAAACCTGTAGAGACGTTGTATGCCACGTCTCTACAAATCATTCATTTTGTAGGTTTTCACATATTTCCTAATAATCGGTTGTAAGGTAAAAAAGGGTTCACTTGTCTTTTTCCTATCTGTCCCAGTCTTCTCGATCAGAGAACGCCCTCGCAAAGAGTCCAGTACCTCTAATAATTCCGAAAACGAAATGGAATTATTTTTTTGTAACGTTCTCAGAGACAGCGGCTTATCTTGACTCGCTAAACTCTGTATAATTTCTTTCTCTAAATCGGATAACTTCTCAAACTGTCGGTCGAGGTTTTCCCGAAAGATATCATCAACTAAAATAGTTTGTAAATTGGTGAATTCCACCACATCCCCATTAAAATACTCTTGAATCGTCGCGGCGACTAACTTTAAAGCCAAGGGATTCCCTTGATAATCCCGAATCAAACTATCCCATTTTTCCTCACCCATTAACCCGTTTTCGGCTAAGATTTGGCGGGCGGCGGCATCGGGTAAAGGATTAAGTGGCAAGGAATGAACGGAGGGACGAGTTGTTTCTAATCGCCGGATATCTCTCAGGGTTTCTTGAGAACAAAGTAATAAGCAACTTTGATGGGACGATTCACCAAGTTGTCTCACAAGTAACCCGTATTCCTCATAGTCAGGACTATAGCGTCCAAATCTATCACCACTTCGCACAATTGTCTCCACATCATCAAGGATTAATAGACAACGGTGTTGGTTTAAATAATCTCGCAACAGAGAGAGTCTCTCATTCAAGTCTCTGGGTAAATCCGATTCTTCCTGATTTCCCAAAGCGACAAGCCAATCTGCTAAAAGGGTGTCTAGGGGTAGCGGATTCCTAAGCGATCGCCAGATAATAAACTCAAACTCCTCCTCTATATCCTGCGCCAGGTTCACCGCCAACGTGGTTTTACCAATTCCTGCCATTCCCAGGATGGCGACTAAGCGCGAGTTATCCTTGATAATCCATTGCTTCAGCCTCTCCTGTTCCTCTTTACGCCCATACATCACCGAGACATCCGGCGCTTCTCCCCAATCTCGACGCCGAGAGGACTGAGTTTGATGAGTTTGATAAGCAGAGATGAGACGCTGTTTCAATTCCACTAACTTACCCGGACCCGTTCCCGTAATCTCAAACTTGCGATAAACTTCACCCAATCGCTTCCGCAAGGCGATGGGAGTGATCCCCAGGAAGTGGGCAATCTCGTCCTGAGTTGACTGACCCGTCAGGACTAACGATAACGTCTCCAGTTCAGTGTCAGACACGCCGCGTTCGTCGGTCAAGGTTTTCAGGAATTCAGGGGGAATCGGGGAAGTCAATGTCTTCGGTTCTCACGTCAGTCTGTACTTCTCATTATAGACTGTGAGACGGACAGTTTGATCCATTGCTTGTTCGTTGTTCGTTCGTAGTTGAGGAACCTTAGACTTCTCCAACTATCAAGGGAAGCATCTCTAGTCTTAGTCCATTTTAATGGACTTTAGCTATAAGCCCGGAGTTTGAACTCCGGGTTCCGGGCTTTATATCTTATATAAGGTGAGAATTAATTCAGAATTTTATCTGCCACAATTGGGTCTTTGGATCATTTTTTGTCCCTAAACACCACTCAACCACCAAAAACCCAACTGTGAGGCTTCGTTAACCCCATCACGGAGGCTAACGCTGCATTTATCTAGGAGAAGAACGCAACGATGGAGCCGCAGCCGCGCCATAATTCACTCGGCAACCAATATTAAAGATACTGACGCCACATTCTAGGGGAACTACGTCACCGTTCCGCATGGCACTACAGCTCACATAACCATCATTGTTGGTATCTTTCATCATGCACTCAATGGGTTCTGCACCAGCACGATCAGACCAAGAATTCATCCCCATCCCAGCAACAATGTGATGCCAGAAGAAAACCAGCAGGAAGAAACCCAGAAAAATTGAAACAATTGCTGTCGTGATTAATCCAGCTCTAAATTTCCAACTTTGCAGAAAATTGCCCGACTGAGTTGGAGCTGCGTCTGGGGTAGACGTAGATTCATTAATTGGTTTATCTTGCGTTTCGGTCATAGGAGTACGTAATCTCTTGTGATTTTAAGATAATCGCTTATGGATCTATTCTGATTGTAGCGATCGCGCCTTCCCCCTGCTTCCCCTGCTTCCCCTGCTTCCCCTTTATTCAGCAGCCCCTACTTCATCCCTAGCCGTACCGACAGGCACTGGATGCGTTGGCGAAGCCTGTTCCTTCAGAACGTATCGCACTCCCTTCATTACCATCTGCACACCCCCCTCTGGAGAAATGGTTAGACCGCGACGCTGGGGTTTGACGGGTTTTGTATCCCTCAGCACTAACTGATAACGCGACAAAATGGTCGCCAGAACCAGTTTCATTTCCATCTGTGCCAATGCCAAACCCACACAACGGCGACTACTACCCCCAAAAGGTAAATACTCGTAAGGAGAAAACTGGCGTTCTAGGAAACGTTCTGGCTTAAATTGTTCCGGTTCGGCATAGATATCTTGCCGATGATGAGTTAGGTAAATACAAGGATAGAGTGCCGTATTCGTGTCATAGTCACGACCCATAATTTGCATCGGTGCTTTGGTAATGCGCGGGAAGGTAATGAAAACAACCGGGTAAATCCGCAGGGTTTCTTGGCAAACGGCGGTGAGATAGGGTAACTTTGCGATCGCCATTGGTTCTGCGTGAGTCCCTAAGCTATCCAGTTCCTGTATCAGTTTTTGATAGATCTCAGGACGCTTGTGAATCCAATAGAACGCCCAGGCTAACGCCGTCGCTGTCGTTTCGTGACCAGCAAACAGAAGCGTGAGCAACTCATCTTTCAACTCCGCATCCGTCATCGGCTGACCCTGTTCATCTCGCGCCGACATCATTAAACTGAGAACATCATCCCCTTCTAGATGTGACTGGTCTCGACGTTCATCAATCTCCGCTTGCAAGAGTTCATAAATTTGCTGCCTGCGCCGGACAAAGCGCCCCCAGGGACTCCACGCGCCCCAATCTTGTTGCAGAAATTGGAAAAATAGCAGACTGGAACTCACCGGGGAGTCAGTCATATTCAACAGTGCTGCCAAAAGGGGCTTGAGGCGTTGGTAACGCGCCCCCTCTCGCAGACCAAACACGGCTTGCATAATCACTTGCAGGGTAATGTCTTGCATTTGCTCCCGCATACAGATTGGCTTACCCACTTGCCACTGACTGGCAACCTGTTCGGTGATGTCGCCAATTAATTGAGCGTAAGTCTGCATCCGTTCCCCATGAAAGGGCGGCATAATCAAACGTTTTTGCTGGGTGTGGCGATCGCCATCGAGTAACAATAGGGAATTCTCTCCCACCAAGGATTCCAGAATCTTGCTTCCCCGCCCTGAGTCAAACAGCTTGGGATCAGTAGTAAAAATCTCCCGAATTGCCTGGGGATGAGTGAGGAAAACCAAAGGCTGGAAGTTTCTCAGAGTTAAGGTAAAGGTGTCCCCGTAGCGCTTGGCACAATTCTCCAAGACTCCGAGAGGATCAATAACCCACTGGATCAGTTGCACGATGGCAGGGCTTGTTGGACCTTCAGGCAGTTTCATGGCAGGGTGTTTGAGTTCATGTTTCTTAGAGTAGCGAATTGTCGCCTATTGACATAACCCTGATTCTGTGAAACAGATTCAACTCCTTTCTGAGCCGTTATCGTGAATCCAGTCTGATTACCTTAAATTATCACTACATAACCCAAAACTGATTAAGTTTAACAACATTTAAGTTGCAAAACATTGTAAAATTTTCATAAAGTTAATCTACCGATACAATTATTTAAGGTACTCAGCATGACTGCAACAACCCCAAAAACTACGTCACCCGTTCCAGCCTTTTGCGAAGGCATCCAATATTTTGGGCAAGCCTTACCAGGTTTGGAGACGTATGGTGGAAAACCTGCCATTGCTGAGGGCAACGTTGCGATCGCATCTCCATCTGACCCGGCGGCTGTCTTCCAAACCCTCCTAGCGGCTGATGCCCTGCGTTACCTAACCCTGCAAGTCACGGCATCGAAAGCATCCGGTCATCCCGGCGGATTTGCCAGCGTCGCCGAAGGCATCGCCGCATTAATCATGCTGGGCTATAAAAATATTATTACCGAAGTGGGACACCATGCCCCCGGCTTTTACAGCACCATGTTTTTAGACCGTTCCCTAGAGGACATGGGGATTACAACAGTACAACAGATGCGGGAACGCTTCCGGGAAATGCATGGACTCCTGGGACACCTGTCCGGTCAAATTCCTGGACTACTCAACCCGGCTGGACCCCTGGGACAAGGGCAGCATTTCGCCATGGCGGGGGCGTTACTCCACCGAGATACCCTCTTCCCCGTAACGATTGGCGATGGGGGAATTGGTGAACCATATATAATGAGTAGTTTTGGTCACTTCAACACCGCCTATCCCGATGTCACCAACTTCCTGCCCATCTTAGTTTGGAATGGATACTCCCAGGAACACCACAGCATGGTATCCACCAAACCCAACGAAGAGATGATTGAATATTGGGAAGGGAATGGATTTAAAGAAATTATCCTAGTCAATGCCAAAGACTTTGACGACGCCAATCAACCCGGTGAATATGTGGATAGCACCGCCTTTTCCTGGGAAAAACGCTTGGAATTTACCAAAGCCGTATTAGAAGCCACCGATAAAGCCGCTAAATCTGCCCTAGGCGGTAAGCTTACCGTACTGATTATCAAACAGCTTAAAGGCGCTGGTGTCCATGCGCGAGGTGCTAAAGCCCACAACCTCTACGGCTACCATACCCTAGACAATGAAGAGATTGTTCAAGCCCTGAAACAGCGTGCCTTACCCCCAGAGGCTTGGCAACTGGTACGCACCAACTCTGAACGGGCGGCTGGGGGTCCCGCGTCCCATCAGGTAGTGACGGAGAAGGAGTTATCGTTACCGGATTTAGGCACATTACCCTTAAACGAATTTGAAATTAAGGGTGATAAGCAAGTGGCGACGACGGCGATGGGGGCGTTGGTTGCCTATGTGGGGAAACAAGACCCTAACTTTATCATTTCTAACGCTGATGGGAATGCCGCCTCTGGCATTAATAACGTTAACGTGGCGCTGAAGATTCTCCATCCTACCGTCGATGACCTCTATTATCAGGGACCCAAGGGTCAAGTTTACGAACCCTTAAGTGAAGATGCTTGTGCGGGGTTAGCGGCGAGTTTAGCCTTGTTTGGTTCCCGTACTCTCTGGTGTTCCTATGAATCATTCGCGGTGAATGGATTACCGATATGGCAAACCGTTACTCAAGCCATGGCAGAATTGCGCCGTCCAACACCCGCGACAATTACCTTATTTACCGCTGGGGCATTGGAACAAGGGCGCAATGGGTGGACTCACCAGCGTCCAGAGATTGAAAATTACTTTGCTGCGATGATGCGGAATGGCAATGTTTTCCCCTTATTTCCCTGTGATGCTAATAGTATCCAGGTGTGTTATGACTGGGCGCTGACGATGAAGAATAAGGGGATTACGATTACGGCGAGTAAGTCTCCCTTACCGGTATTAACTACATTTGAACAAACCCGTCAAGCGTTAAAAGATGGGGGTGTGGTACTCCATGAAAGCGAAGGGAGTCAGAAAGTCGTGTTTGCCGTGATTGGCGATATGCCACTGATTCCCGTCTTAGATGCAGCCATTCATCTGGAAAATCAAGGGATTGGCGTGCGAGTTGTTTCCGTAATTAGTCCTCGGCGTTTGTATCGTCCCCATGATGTGGCGTGGGAAACTTGTACAGATCCTGATAGCCACTTTTTAAGTGATCAAGGGTTTGAGGAGTTCTTTGGTGGCGATGCGTTGATTGGCGTAACCGGAGGTGCGAGTGCCATGCTGGAACCGTTGATGTTACGGAGTACCGTTAAGCGCGATATTTTTGCCTGGAAGCGCGGGGAAACGGCATCGAGTGCAGGTCAAATTATGGCATTTAATGGGTTAACGGCTGAGAATTTGGCGAAGCGGGCGACTGAGTTGGTTGGCTAGAATTGAGTTAAACAGCCTTGGGTTTAAACCCAAGGCTAAAAGCGCAAGTCAGCTAAAGCTGACTGGATAAGAGTTTTAGTCTATTAAAATGGACTTGGGTTATTGGCTGATGCTGGGGCTGACAAATGTGCAAGATCTCAGTAAAACACAATTTATGACTATCTCACTATCTCTGCAAACAATAATTGAATCCATAGTTATTCAGCATGTCTGAGCAGGATTACGATTGGAAAAGGTTTTGGTGTCCTCGATCAGGTTATATTGATCTTAGCGATCGCGGATATTTGGTCGATCCAGAATCAGAATGGGGACAGCACTATAATCCTAACCTTGTGACGCTTGAGGCGATCGCTGATATTCCATGCCTAGTTTTACTGGGAGAGCCAGGTATTGGCAAATCTCAGGAGATGAAAAACTTGAGAAAGTATACAGAAGGGACAACGAACCAAACTTATAAAGTCCTTGCACTCAATCTTCAAGCCTATGGCAGCGAGGATCGGCTAGTTCGCAATCTATTTGAATCTAGACCTTTCACTGACTGGATAAACGGTACACACCGCCTCTATGTATTTCTGGATAGCTTGGATGAAGGTTTGCTGAGGATTGAAACCTTAGCAAGATTGCTAGTTGAAGAATTCGGTAAGGAGGAATACCGCGAGCAACTTAGTCGCCTCTCTCTCCGAATAGCATGTCGGACGGCTGTTTTTCCCAAGGTTTTGGAAGAAGGATTAGAAAAACTTTGGACGAAGGACAATTTAAGCATCTACGAGTTGACTCCACTACGTCGAATTGATGTAGAGAGAGCCGTAGAGAGATGTGGCTTAGAGCCTGCTGTATTTATGTACGAGGTTGATCGTAAACGTGCTGAACCATTCGCAATCAAACCAATTACGCTGGACTTCCTTGTGAATATTTTTCAGCGTAACAACGGACAGTTTCCTCCCAATCAGCGGCTCGCAGATCTCTACCTTCAAGGATGTAGTGTACTTTGTGAAGAACCGAGAGATAAAAACTATCATCCGCAAAGAAAACCTAATAATCTTGAGGTTGAACAGCGTCTGATTATTGCAGCCCGTATTGCTGCTGTCACCGTTTTTGCTAGACGATTTGCTGTTTGGATTGGACAAAACAGGGGAAACGTTCCTGATGAAGATGTTCTGCTGGGAAAACTATGTTTAGGAAGTGAAACCGCTAATGGAAGAGTTTGCCCAGTTACCGAAAACGCAATTAGAGAGGTTTTAGACACTGGACTGTTTTCATCTCGCGGCACAAATCGAATGGGATGGGCACATCAAACTTATGCTGAATTTTTAGCCGCATGGTATTTGCATCAGCACAATTTTAGTTTGGCTCAAGTTTTGGATCTGATTATTCATCCAGATCAGAGAGTTGTTCCTCAATTACAGGAAACAGCGGCTTGGCTAGCTAGTATGATGCCTGACTTGTTTCAGGAAATTATGAAAACTGATCCAGATGTACTACTAAAAAGTGATATCGCCACCACAGACGAGTCGAATAAAGCCAAATTGATTGAATCACTACTCAGACTACATGATGAAGAAAAGTTATCATTTTTTCAATATTTGCGGTATGACAATCTGAATCACTCAAAATTACCAGACCAACTGCGTGCCTATATTTGTGATTCGACGAAGAGCCAATGGTCAAGGCTTACGGCGATCAGTATTGCACTTCACTGTAATGTGAAAGCTGTACAAGATTGCTTGGCAGATATTGCGCTTGATCCGACACAACCCCATGAAATTAGAGAACATGCAGCTTGTACAGTGTGTTACGTTGGTGACGAAAGAACCAAAGCACGATTAAAACCTCTTGCACTTGGCGAAGCGGGAGATGATCCAAACGACGAACTAAAGGGTTATGGACTCCGGGCTGTTTGGTCAAACCACATGACAGTTGAAGAGGTATTAAATTGTTTCTCGCAACCCAAATCAAGAGGTGTTATCCCTACTATCGGCGGCGTATATCAGAAGTTCATAGCGTGGGAGTTTGCCCAGCGTCTTCAGTTAGCTGATTTGCCATTCGCTTTAAGATGGCTGGAGCAACAGCCTCACAGACACAAACAACATTATCCCTTTAGAGAGCTTGCTGATTCACTCCTGCTGAAAGCTTGGCAGAACCTTGGCGAACCAGGCGTTCTTGAAGCATTCTCTAATATTGCATTACTTAGGCTAAGAAATCACGAATGGATTATAAGCGATCGTCCAAGCCAAGTCTATACTCACGATACGATTGAGGATACTGATGCTGATGTTGAACCATTTTTGAAAGATTCTGACGAGAAACGTCGTAAGCTCATAGAAAATCTAGTGTCGTTGCTTTCAGGGTCAGAAGAGAATTTAACCTGGCTAAGACTAATTATTCTTAAAAAAGACTTCTTCTGGATAGTTGAACACTTTTATTCCGATCAGTTAGAACAGTCTGAGCAGATCCAAATAATTTGGGCAAAACTCCTGAAGAAACTATGGATACACTGGCGTGGAGATTCAGAACGTATTGATGCTATTCTTAAAGCAAGCTGTAGCAATCCAGTACTGAGGGCAGAATTTGAATCAGATATTACTCCTATTGAACTAAACTCAGATAGAGCAAAGCAAGCCAAGGCTGAATATCTCCAATTACAAAACTTGTCACAACCCCCTGAACCAGAACTCCTACTCGATCCACCACCGAAGCAAAGAGTACTTGCAATTCTAGAAAAAGTTGAAACAGGACAACCTCAACTCTGGTGGCAAATATGTGTTGAAATGACACTGATGCTAAGGAGTACTAACTATAACCACTATGATATTCGGACGCCAGATATAACAAGATTACCTGGATGGGAAGAAGCGGAAGCAGATACAAAAGCGAGAATTGTCAAAACCGCTAAACGCTACCTTGATACTGGAAATCCAGAAACTCAAACATGGATAAGAACAAATAATTTCTCTCATCCTGCATTTGCTGGCTACCAAGCACTGCATCTTATTGCCAAGCAAGAGCCGGAATTTATCTCAACTATTTCTTCCGATCTATGGGAAAAGTGGATACCCGTTATTCTTAAATTTATAAGTTTATTTGATGGCAATGGAGTAAGAAAAAATGAATTCTGTCAACAGATAGTGAGAACAGCATACCACAGCGCTCAAAATGAATTCATCGAAACACTGACTCGTTTAATGATTCAAAATAATTATCATCCTCGCACTTGTTATCCTAATGATGTCTATCGATTGACAAGCGATTTGCTGGGGCAGTGTCTAGCGAGTTTGGTTCTCAGCCGGGTTCAAGATGAAGACTTGAATGCTGGAATGTTGGAGATTTTGCTAAAAGATATTTTTAATCATGACATTGCTCAAGCTACAGCTTTAGCCTTACCTTTTGTTTCTCCACCAATACCTGAATCAGGAGAAGCAAGGGCTAAAGCGATTGTTGCTGCGCGTATGCTTGCAAATTACCCGAATAACTCTAGTTGGTCAGTTCTGTGGTCTGCTATACAACAAGATCCTGAATTTGGTCGGCAAGTATTGGAATCCCTTGCATTTCAAGCTATCCGTCAAGGTCAAATTGAACAGCAGCTTAAGGAAGAATATCTAGCTGATTTATACATCTTTATTGCCCAGCAATACCCAGAAGTTGAAGAGCCTGAACCTGAGACGAATGAACTCATCGGTATTCAAGCTCAAATACTAGAATCAACTGGTAGTGTTAGGTTGTGGAAAAACTATATTCTACAACGCCTGCAAGAACGAGGTACTCCAGAAGCTTGCGACGCACTACGAAAAATTACCCGTGAGCTTCCAGATCAACGAGATAAATTACAACAGAGGCTATTGGAAACTGAGATTTTAGCACGTCGCAAAACCTGGAAACCACCTCAACCAGAAGCGTTACTTCAACTTGTTAGCGATCAAAATAAGCGTCTTGTTCAAAATGGTCAACAACTTCTCAATGTGCTGATTGAATCTCTAAAGCGTCTTGAACTAGAACTTCAAGGAGAAACCCCTGCTGTTAGAGATTTATGGGATAAGGTTGGCGACAAGACTTTCAAACCTGTAGATGAAAATGCCTTTTCAGATTATGTAAAACGATTTCTTGATAAAGATTTGAAATCAAGAGGCATTATTGTCAATCGTGAAGTAGAACTGAGGCGTGGTTATGGAAATGAACCTGGAGAGCGAACTGATATTCATGTAGATGCTGTCCTAAAGCGACCAAATGGTGAAACGTATGACTCGATAACTGTAATTATAGAAGTTAAGGGGTGTTGGCATAGTGAAGTTAAGACGGCAATGGCTACTCAGCTTGTTGAACGTTACTTAAAAGATAATGTTTGTAGTTATGGTTTGTATTTAATTGGCTGGTTCAGTTGTCCTCAATGGGATGATCAGGATTCAAGGAAGAAAAAAACGCAAAAAATTAGTATCGATGAAGCTAGAAAGCAATTTGATGAACAAGCGGAAAGATTATCTACATCCGGTAATGTAGTTCGAGCGTATGTACTGAACACTTCCTTACGATAAACACCGAAAAACCCATGCAAATCACAATCAACATACCCAAAGACTTAGAACAAAGGCTGATCCAACAAGCTACCCAACTCAATATTCCCCTTGAAAGCTTTATCCTCCAATCCTTGCGTCAATTGACTCAAACAAGTCAAAGCAAAGTTGCCTGTTGGTCAGATACTATCCTTAGCTATAAAGGTGATCCTGACTTTCCAGCATTTGAATCTTACCGAGATGAACTTCTACCACCCCGCGAACCGGAGTTATTCTAATGCGCTACCTGCTTGATACCTGCGTCATTAGCGACTTCATCAAAGGAGAACCCGGTATCCAAGCCCGACTCAAGCAAAAAGCCTAATCCAACTATTGTAGATATATAATCAATGTTAGAAAGGTTAGAACTCCATAATTTTAAAAGCCATCAATCTACACAAATTAGTTTTGATCGTTCCCGTTTACATGCTATTGTCGGGCAAAACAGTGCTGGAAAAACATCAGTACTGCAAGCGTTGCATTATCTCAGTCGATTGGCTGGCTCAGAATTTAAATATATCTTCCAGCAGGAAAGATCACCTCAATTTATTACAACGACAGGCAAAAAAAATATGTCGGTTATTGCCAGCGGTTTTTGGGGATATAATAAGCGGCAAGATTGGCAAGCATCCTATAGCTGGACACAAGAAAAGCCTGATTATTGGTATCCAAAGGCATCGTGGAAAGTAGATGACAAACTCGATAACTGTGAGGGATGGCAAAGCTCACTAAAAGATGCGGAATATCCCATTCCTCAGTCTCTCAGACATACAGTTTATCTTAAGCTAATAGCCAGTAATATTGCCAAAGCAGCGTACAGTGATGAAATTACACCGCGAGTTGAGTACGATGGTTCGGGACTAGCGCCGACTCTGGACTTTCTGCGTAATGAAAATCCTGATAACTTTCAAGCTTTAGAGGAAAGGTTAAGGCAAATCGTACCCGGTATACGCAAGGTAGGCGTCAAGCGAGCAAAGGTTTTTGTCAATCGCCAGCGTTCCCTTGAAGTCAATGGTAAATTTATTCCTTATGAAGAAACTCAAGAACTTACCGGACAAGAAGTCGTACTTGATATGAATAGTGGTGAGCGTATACCAGCCCATTCCGTTAGCGAAGGAACGATACTTACCCTCGGATTACTGGCTGTGCTGATGAATCCTAATCAACCCAATTTGGTTTTACTCGATGATATTGAACAGGGACTTCATCCCAAAGCCCAACGGGAATTGATGACTGTTTTTAAGGAAATTATTCAAGACAACCCCAATTTGCAAATTATCTTTTCGACTCACTCTCCCTATATCATTGATGAACTGGTTCCTGCTCAAGTACATGTTTTAAATAATACCGATTCCGGCTTCACCGTCTCCAAGCGGTTAGATGAACATCCTGATGTGGAATGGGCAAAACAAACGTTAACAACGGGTGAGTTTTGGGATGCTGAGGGCGAAGATTGGGTTGTTGCAGGAGAAGGAAGTGATTGAGTTTATTGTTATCGTGGAAAGTGGTGCAGATGCACGAACGGCTACCAAATTAGCTGAACGTGTTCTGGTTGAGAAAGTAGATTGGTTAGATGAGGATAATCTTCAGTACTTTTTCCAGTGGAGTGGATTACAAAATGGGACACAACATTCCTGCTGGAGAGACATTGGTAAAATTATTGACGAGGCAAAAGAACAACTGAGATTTAAACCGCCACGATTTCTGGGTCATGATAGCAAGGGTGAACCGTTAAAAGCTGATGGAGCAATATCTGTAAAAGTCCTGAATTTGGTTCGTTTCCTGCAAAGAACGCGACAGATTAAGGCGGTTCTCTTTATCCGTGATTTAGATAATCAACCAGAGCGCCGCCAGGGGCTTGAACAAGCACGCTTAGAACAGGTTAATCGACAACCTTTCTTGGAAATTATTATTGGTACAGCGAATCCAAAACGTGAGGCATGGGTTTTGAATGGATTTGTTCCCTTGAATCAACGGGAAAAACAAATTTTAGCAGAGATAAAAACTAGATTAACGTTTGACCCTTGTACGGAATCACACAGATTACGCTCTACTTCACTGCAAGAACCTGATCGAATGAGAAATGCGAAAGTCATAGTTGAACAGCTAACGGACGGAGATATGAGACGCGAACAGCAGTGTTGGGAAGATACAGACTTAGAACTTCTGCGCGAAAGAGGTATTCATACAGGTTTGGTAGACTATATCGGTGAAGTTGAGCAACGATTACCCAATCTAATTCAATAGACACTAAAACTTGTCTGGATTGGCTTAATTATTACTAAGCATTTGTGTACTCCCCCGAAAACTTTAAATTCACTATGACTATACAACTTACAGAACAACAAAACCCAGTTAACGACCAGTATTTTATCCTACCCGGTCGTTATAATTGGCAGCAATTCAAGGCAATTCAAGCCGTGATGCAAGAGGTTCCTGGATTAAAATTAACTTATCTTGATGGGTGTGTGGAGTTCATGACTACGGGTGAAGACCATGAAATGATTAAAAAATTTCTAGCAATTCTCATAGAATCCTATTTATTTGAAAAGGGTATTCGATTTATCCCGATTGGCAATGCAACTCGTGAAGCAAAAACGAAAGGTGCTTCCTTTGCTCCCGATGAGTCTTACTATATTGGCACAAAGAAAGACCATCCTGATCTGGCAATTGAAGTGGCTCTCACCAGTGGCGGAACGGATAAACTAAAAAAGTACAAGCGGTTTCAAATTCCTGAAGTTTGGTTTTGGCAAAAGAATAAAATTTTAATCTACCGTTTTCGGCAAAATGACTATGAGCAAGTTGAGCGCAGTGAGTTTCTACCTAAATTGGATTTAGAGTTGCTGGTGCGCTGTGTGTTAATGTCTGATATAGTTGAGGCGAGAATGGCGTTTATTGATGGGATACGACAGAACAAAAGCTGATCCAACAAGGCGATTGAAATCGCTGCTACACAAACAAAGTCCGCCTGCGCGGACTGGGTTATAAGGGGGGTAGCTAACCCGGATTTATTATGACATTGCGGTTTCCGTGATCACGGTTATGAAATTGCGCTATGGCTTACAACTCAACTCTCAACGCGCCCAGAAAATTGAACCCGTTTTAACGGGTTTTAGCTTTTAGCCCTAACTTTAGTTAAGGGCTTAAGTTAACTACTCTAGCGATACGATTATGGCGCTAAAGCGCAACTACAAACATTAAATGCCATGGCTTTTGCCAATCACCCAATGACGACGGAAAAAACGAGCCAGCGCTGATTCTTCTAGGGGTAAGTAAATTGGACGCCCATGGGGACAGGTGCGGGGATGGCGGGTCATTTTCCATTGATTTAATAATGTCTGCATTTGGTCTAACGTTAAGGGTGTGCCATTGCGAATTGCACTGCGACAAGCTGTGGCAACTTGTGCGTTTTGCAAGTCTCCACCTAAACTGAGTTCTAATAGGGCATCAGCACAGTCGTCTCGCTGGTGCAGCAGGGCGGGTGCGTTGCGAACAGCCCACATTTGATCGCCAAAGGGTTCTATTTCTAAGCCAATCCGTTGCAGTTGTTCGAGTTGAACGGGGGTTAAATGGTTGAGAATTACGGGCGGTTCTAGGGGAACAAGTTGCCAGCGATCGCACAATTGTTCGTACAAGACTCGCTCATGAGCAATATGCTGCTCAATTAACCACATTCCTGTATCATGTTCTGCCAGAATATACATGTTACGTACTTGGGCAACGGCTTTTAATTCAATTAAGCCAATATCCGAAGGATTACGCTCCTGTTTTGGTGACTCATCCAGGTGATAGACACCCTTTTTTGCCGAAGCTGTCAGTAATTTGCCGACACGATGGGATTGAGAGGCGGTGTCGAAATTTTCCGCCCCAATCCGCAAGGCTTTTTCAATGGCTTGGCTAATTTGTTCTTGCCAATAGGAAAGGGAATGCAGATAAATCTCTGCTTTGGCGGGATGACGATTCCAATCAATTTGACTGGGGCAAATTTGTAGGTGAATAAAACAAATCGGATAGCGATCGCGCGGTAAGGTTTTCGCCATGGCGGTGAGGATCGTCTGTTCCAATTCTGGCGATCGCACTAATCGTCCATTCGTAGCTACTTTAACCCAATCTGGGCGGCGACGGTGACAGCGATCCGGCAATCCTAGCACTAAATGTAGAGACGCACCATGGCGCGTCTTTGGGGTTGAGTTGTAAGTAAACTCCTTTGTCTCCTGTGTACCTTTTTTCCCCTCCTCTGGTGTGGGAACATCTAGGGTTAATTGCTGCAAATCATGCACGCGCACTTGTTTGAGGAGTTGCGGGATGATCTGTTGAGTCGTTTGACCTGGACTAATTGTAAACCAGGAGCGATCGCTGTGCTGAACTTGCCAGGTCACCGATGGATGGCAAATGGCTATATTCTGTATCGTGGCTTGGATTATTCGTTGTTGTTGGCTTCTCGACGGTAATCCCTGACGACGCAGACGCCACTTGCCAAATAGATTCGAGACAGTCACCACTGTACCTGGCGCGATCGCAACGGCTTCTGTTTCTTCTGCTTCTCCCTGGGTATTATACGTACAGCGCCATCCCTCAAAACCTGTCTGTCGGCTGCATATCTCTAATTCGGCTAACGCCGCAATACTATGCAAGGCTTCACCGCGAAATCCCAAACTGGTAATCTTGTATAAATCATCGCAACTTTGAATTTTGCTGGTACTGTGTGCTGATGCAGCTTTTTGTAAATCTGTCAAGTCCATGCCCGTGCCATTATCTGCCACGCGCACACGCCACAAATCAAACCATACAGCCACAGCGATGCGCGTCGCCCCCGCATCCAAAGCATTTTCCACCAATTCTCGTACTACGGCGGCTAAGGAATCAATCACCTCGCCAGCCGCAATTAAGTTAACAACCTCCGTCGGTAGGGTTTGAATCGAACCAGTCATAGTTTTGAAGTAGGGGCGGGTTTAGACGCTTGCGTTTCGCTGTTGATGATAACGTTTTCTCAAAACCCGCCCTGATAACACTGATTTCACAGATTTATCGAAGCGGTAGTGGTAAGGTGTCAGAGGTTAGTCACACTGATTTCACGGAGGCGTTGTCAATGAACAAAAAATGATTAGATTGTCGGGGAGATTATGGAGTTTTCTGTGTTAATCTGTGTCATTTAATCATCTAGGTTCTTTTTCTCGCTCTAGTGCTTGAAGCATTTCCGCTTCCAAAAGTTTACGCTGGGTCAAATCTCGACCGACATAGACGAAATTAAGTGAACCTTCTAGATCAGTTATCAGAGCCGAACAAGAAAACGCTACAGCCACGGTTTCACCCTGTTTAGTCAGGCAATTTAATTCGATGTCCTGAAATGTCGAACTATCCGGTGATAAATGACTTAAGTTATTTAAAAATTCTTGATTTTTAATAATTTTGGTAATCGGTTGTCCCACTAATTCGTCTATCTTGTATCCAAATAGAGTTTGTGCGGCACGGTTTGCCGTTTTGATGTCTCCTGAAGCTGTAGTGACTAATAGGGCATCAGCCATTGAACTGATAATTTGATCAATATAATTTTTAGAATGAGTTAGCGCACTTAATAACAGATTAGTTTCATTTGATTTTTGAATTAATTTTTGCTGTAACTTCATCCGTTCGGTGGCATCCTTAAAGAAAAGGATTAAATGATTTTCATCCTCATCTTGATGGTGACAAATATGTAAATCAAAATAAAAAGGAGAATCAGTCGCTTTAGCTGTGTGATTCTGATCAGCTCGAACAATCCCTGCTAAATGAAAACTTATCTGCCGTCCTGCCAAAATGTCCATCATCACCCCTTCCATACCAACTAATTCCGGAAAGGCTAAGCGGACATCTTCGCCTACTTTTAAATCTTGAGGAGATTCCGCAAAATCGGGAACACCGTCAGAAAATTCTTGAACGAGTAACTCGTGATCAAGGGTGAGATACTCGTAGTCGGGTGCTAATAGTTTTAAGCGGGACGGCATACAAATTCTAAGCCTTTAATATCTGATCAGCAAGTTGTCCAAAAATCTCATCGACATAAGCACCTGTTTTCGCTGAAGTTTGATAAAGTCCTGCTTCGGGATTTAAGTCTTTATCCTGAACGATTTGAACCAGTTGGTTCAGTTTTTCGGGTTCGACTAAATCCGATTTATTTAAGGCAATGGCAATTTTGCCTTTAGGATTAACCGATAGAAACAGGTTAACGTGTTCATCTAATCGCTCAACGGTTTCCAGGCGGCTGACATCAGCCACGACGATGACACCACTCGCACCCTGTAAGTAACTGGGAGCGATGGATTTAAATTTAGTATGTCCCTCCAAGTCCCAGATGAGCAACTGTAAATTTACGGATTCTAGGGTTTTTCGGGAAATCTTCACACCGACGGTGGATAGATACTGATCGCTAAACTGGCGTTCGACGAAGCGGCGAATTAGGCTGGTTTTGCCTACGCCAAAGTCACCAACGAGACAAATTTTCTTGGATATTTTAGCCATTGGTCATTGGTCATTGGTCATTGGTCATTGGTCATTGGTCATTGGTCATTGGTTTAGAGTAATCCTTCCCAACGCGCTTGCGAGTCGGGTATGCTTTTAACGTGCGATCGCCTCAAATTCGACGAATCGGCTGTACTGATGGGGTTCATCAGCATACACGCCTGTGGGGGGTTTGGTGGTTCCGGACACTTCTAAGCGTCTCGCATCAATTCCTTGACGCACCAGTACCTCAGCCACGGCTTTTGCCCGTTCTAAGGCTAATTCCTGATTTTCTAAGGGTGTACCACTGGGATCACTATGACCAATGACTCGCAGTGACTGGTTGGGGTAATCGTTGAGGAATGCAGTCAAGGCGTCCATTTTGGCTTGTTCTGACGCTTTTAATTCGGCGGAATTGAGATCGAAGTAGATGCGAGAGGCTAAGGCTAGAGGTTGTAGTTGTACGGTGTTGGTTACCGAGTCCACTCCCGGAATTTCTTCTAAAGCCTCGGTAATTTTCTGGGCATCTTTGACCTGAATTACACTGCCTTCTACGGTAACTTGACCGTCCTGAAAATTTGTCCAAATTGCCAAACGTTCGGTTTGATTGAGAATCGCGGTGACACGCTCAACCTCGGCGGCGACTTCGACGCGATCGGGGGGAACCTTGATGGCAATGATATCATTGTCTATCTCACCATTGGGTACAGTGGTTTGGGCAATTTGTCCCGCTTTTTCGACTAGATATTGATTCGGTAATTTGCCAGACAGCGTAATCGTATCGCCTTGTGCCTCGACATTTAACCGATAGACAGCCAGTTCGGGATCAGATGCCAAAGCCACGGCGGTTTCTTCCTCAAACTGCTGATTAACACCACTACGATGTAGATGAATACCCCAAGGAATAAAAATCAAACCCAATACAGCAGCACAAACGCTTAACAAGGCGACAGGTACTTTACGCGGCGACGTTTCAGATTTGGGATTAACGATGGTTAATGAATTCAGAAGGGAGGGGATTTGTTCCGGTACATTCTCTGGATCACCATCAAAGGATTCGATCGCCTTCCCATGGCGAAGAACGATAGTACCCAAAGCGTCGCGCATTTTGTCGATAAATGACTTTGGCGCATCGCCTTGTGTCACCACAGCCAGATAACAGTATCCAGCGACTTCTAAGAGAATGTCACAATGTCCGTATTCGATGCGATCCAGTTCTGATATTTCACCGGATTGCATAATACAATCATTCACAAAACTGCGAATAGCGGTCAGCATCCCCGCCACCATATCTGACTCTAATTGTTGTTTGCCAAAGGGTTGAACTTCAGCAATCACTAATCCGGATGCTTTATGAATCAGAAACATTGCTTGGATGCTAAACGGCATCGACTCTTTAAATATGAGTTCTGCCTCAGAGATTCCCTGACTTTTCGCCCGAATTTTGCGACCAATTCCCTCCGGACTTAGGGAGTTTTCCAATTTCTGATCAATCGCCCGCATCGCTTCGGACAAATATTTATAGAATGTCCCGCCCATGACTGGATAAAGGGCGTCTACCATCGTATCCCGTTCAATCTCTATTTGTTCTTTAATCGCCGCACTCATTTCCGGGGCAATTGCTCTGGCAAATTCACCGGGGTTGCTGAGAATTTGATAGTTAACGGCGGAGGGGATAATCGGTGCTAAGGCGGAACAGATGCCCTCTTTATCCTCTTTTGTTTTCGCCTCGATCATCTCATCCACGATTGGCGCGATCGCACTCGCCATTTCTTCTCTAGCTTCAGCAATTTTCATGCTTAAAATTTGAGTAATTAATGGCAGCATTAATTTAATTAAATTACTCGGATCATAAATTTGACTTTCTAAAGAGGAAAATTTTTCTTTGAGCAGTTCAATCCCTTCTTGCGAATCGAGAATATCGGGTGTTAGTAGTAATTTCTGCAATCGTTCAAATTCATCCTCAATATTGGCATCATAAGCGGCGAGGGATTCCTGGCTCTGGTTTTCAGGTATATGTTGAAGCTGATATGAGGATTCGGCTGACTGTTCAAATTCCTCAGGTTTTGACTGATCCGATTCGCTTAACTGGGATGAGTATAGTCCATTTTCTGTTGACTCTAATGGTGATTGATTCAACTCTCCTAGTGCTGTTAAAAGTTGATCGGAAATTAAATGTTTGCTGGACTCGGTAGATTGTTCAGACACGTTTTCAGGTGATGTAGGGTTTAACTGAGATTGATGCAATGGGTTCAAGTTTTGAGTGGAGGATGGAGCAGGAGTTGCATGGTTAAATGATGATTTATTTTTCCCATTTGATAAACCCTCTAATGCTGTTTGAGTCTGCTCTGAATCGAAATTATCTGTGGAATTTGGCTGTGATTCCTCTAGATGAGTTGTACTTTTCACGGGATCTGAAAAACCTTTCTCCAAACCTCTCTCCTGCTCTTGAGAGGGCTTTGAATTTGGGGGGGTTAGGTCTGGCGTTGATTTTTCCAGATGGCGTGAAGAGTCTGCTAGATTAGTAAAATCTGACTTATCGTTGGATTCTGGCGATTGAGGTAAGGTTTCTGACAACGGCGGCGATTCATCTGAGGCTATTGGCTGAACTGACGGAGGTTCCTCTGTCACAAATGTGTTGGTCGATTTTTTCGGTAAGGAAGGCTCCAACGACTGTTCTGATTTTGACGTTGGAATAGAGGATGAAATTGGGGAATGGGAAATTTGATCTGTTTCTTTGGCGTGAGGATTGATCGATTCATCCTCCAGACTACTCGAATCGGCTTTAATTGTATCTTCCGTTACTTCCAGAGGTTCCACCGGAACGTCTTTACCCGCTTCTACAACTTCCTGTTGTTTTAACTGATCAGTATGAGATTTACCCTGAGTTTCCCCGTTCTTCTGAGCGGAAGACATTTCTGGTGCTGTGGCTTCAGTCGAGTTAGGATCTTGTAAATCCATCAATAAATCCAGCAAGCCTTCTAGCTGGGATATGGCAGATCCCTTTTTTTCTGGTAAAGCCATAATTTGATCCTGCCTTATTCTATATCGGCACCGAGTTTTGTAAATGCCAAATTGAGTCAAAGTTAGCATTTGACCCAATTCTAATCCTATTCATCTAGGACATCCACTACATTGCTAGCTTTGAGCCAACATTTTGCTGAACGTTGGGACTAATAACCAGCCACTTGAGTGAATGACAACAATTTATTTATCATCCCTTATCTTACTGCGAAAGGGGACCTGCTTCTAAAAGCCGAACATCAACATCTACCTCATTACCCGCTGCTTCTTTCAGCTCAGGAGCAAACTCCGTTCCTTTAATTCTTAATCCCAATTCAAACAAAATATCTGCCATATCATCTTTAGCCACTTTGCCATCATTAATCAGGGAAAAGCGCCGTTCGAGTTCTTCAAAAACATACGATCTCAGGCTTCTAATATCCTCTTGGAGTTTTTCGCGAGTTTCTGAGAGTTCGTTATGCAAATTATTGGTTTGTTTTTCTAAACTATTATCCAGGGATTCCAGATTTCCGGAAAACTTTTTGTTGACCATATCGATGGTTTGCCGAATCTCTGAATTGTCGTTTTGAACCGTCATATTCAGCGACTTCAGTTTTTTCTCCAGGGAATCTACAGCGGCTCGTAGCTCTGTCGCATAGACAGTCTTGGTTTGCTCGATGCGATCGCGCATTTCTTGCTGGATCAATGCCAGGTTCGATTCAATTTTGTCAATTCGGCTATCGTACTCTCGGAGTTGAGCGCCGAAGATGATATCTCGGATCTGGTCAATATTGCCCAAGCGCTCGCGCATTTGTTCTTTACTGATTTCTGCCATACTTTTCCCTCTCACTTGGTTAAACGTCTGGTCGGCTCAACTTAATAGGTTGGTGGTAAATATCCTCTGATCGGGGGGTGACACTACTATAACACTGCTGTTGGCGCTAAAAGATAAGTCAGAATCTTTCAAGTTAGAGTCTTTCCCACCGAGTCAGTTGTTGGATTGATGCACTGTTTTATTGCCGTCCCTATTTTTATCGAGTTTACCGATTGTTTTCTTAAATTACCAATTCAGCTAGAAATACTTGACAAATTTAGCTTTATGTGAGAATAAGGGGTACGACATGTCGTACCCCTACGGATGGTGTATTTTAGTGGATCAATTTCGAGTGACTACGGTTGTGCCGAAGATAAGGGTACATCAACAGGCGTATTCTGAGATGCGAGTGACTCACCCACCAGATTGCTAAGTCCCGCCGCGTTCAACAGCTTGACCCACTGATTCGCCACCTCCGAATCACTCGGATAATTGCGGCGCATTTCAACAAGCTGTGCTAGAGTATCTTGCCACAGTTGTGCCTCGGCATAGAGTTCCACTTTTTTTGTCGGTGATGCCTGCGCTAACTGAGTTTCTAGGGTAGGAGCGATCGCTACCCGTCTTACCCATCCTTCAACCACCCGATCATTAGAGCGTTCATCCTCAGGCGGACAGAGAATCGAGAACGTCCAACGATAATCCTCACCCACCGCCAAGGGTGATAAGCTAACGTCCTGAGGTAGATTTAATGTGATGATTCCTGACTTGCCATTGGTACGGAATCTGCTTTGATAAACGAGATTTCCCTCACTATCTTCTAGGACAAACTCCACAGGTAAGGGTGTACTGGGATCAGGTGAGGCTGGTAGGTAGACAAAAAAGCTGGGATAAGCCGCAACCGTTGTACCAAAGCGATCGCTCGGCATTAAAGCCGTTAAAGGTTTACCGACAACAGGGCAATTAACTCCAGAACTTCGGGTTGCTCCTCCTTCGACACGATTCGCCGAGCCAATTCCCCTTGGCGGTTCATATTTGTTGGTTGTCCAGGTTTGGGGGATTCCCTGAGCCTGGAGAATTTGGGGGCTGTGGATCAGGGCAAACCCTGCGGCAAATAGCGCCAGTTTGACCCCAACAGCCAAAGAAAATCGATAAAAAGGACGTCGCTTATGTACCATGACAGTGACTCAGTGATTAATTCGGATTGGTTCTGGCACCCTGAGCTACTGGTTCTTCGACAATTTGCTCGAGTTCGACTGAACGGAGCAATTGGCTCCACGCCGCCTTCAAACCCTGATCATTGGGGCGAGCGCGACGTAGTTCCACTAAGGTATTCAACGTTTCATACCAAAGTCGCTCACTGGCGTAGATAGCCACTCGCTGTTCCGGCGTTGCTTGTTGGATGCGGCGTACCAGATTGGGATCAGGTTCCACCCGCTCGAACGCACCATCGACATATACATCACCGGATGGTTCTTGAGTATTACAAATCAGTCTTAACGTCCACTTATATGTCTGATCAGTCTCTGGAGGAAGGACACTACTTTCTAAGTTAGGCAACGTTAAGCTCATAATACCGGGAGCGCCGACAGCATATTGTTTGTCATCTCCTTGAGAATCTTGTCCGGTGTAATGGGCGAAAGCATACTTCGTCGCATAAATTTCCTCACCCTTGGCATTACGTACCGTCAACTCTACTCCCCAAGCTGTGTTTTCCGGTAGATACCAAGAGAGAGTAGGATACTCAGCGATGGTTTTGCCAACACCCGACTCAGGAACCAATGCGATCGGAACTTGACCGGGTTTAGGGTTTGCAATACAAGGTCCTCTTGTACCACCACCTTCTCTATTGCCTGGAATCGCTGGACCTTGACTGTCTGGCGGCGTGAATTCCCATTCTGTGGGGATATCACGGCTGAGAGGTGAACCCCCTAACTGGGCTTGTACCCCAGCGGGAACATTAGCCACAAGTCCTAGGGTTAGCGCTAAAGCGACTGTAAAACGGGATGAATGGGTAAACCAAGCCATAATAATTTAGAACTCCTTCTTAATCAGAGTCTTTCAAAGTTTTTGGAAAAATCTGTCTGAGCAGATACTTAACCTTCCTACAAGAGGGATGATAATTGCAGAATTTTCAGGGTTTTCGCCGAATAATTTGCCTGAATAGTTCTATTCTAGCTTGAGATAGGGAGGGAACTGAAACCTGGGGTTGGACTCTTATCTGAATCTTTATGTTAGTTTTTCCCTATCTTTGTATTGGTGGTTTTATTCAACAGAACTAGCTCCTGAGTTAGACAACGATTCTCTTAAGGTTGCACTCCTGTCTGGATTTAATTGCTCAGAAAGACTTTGTAAGCCAACTGAATGCAATAACTTGTTCCACGCGGTTTGCACGTTGCGATCATTGGGAAAATCCTGATGGAGTTCTACCAAGGTGTCTAACGTGTCATACCAGAGCAATTCCTGGGCATAGAGTGCCACTCGTTCTTGAGGAGTTGCCTGTTGAGTCCGCATTTTTAGCGTTAGACTCGGTTCCACTCGCTGAATCCCACCGCCCACAACCATATCTGCTGAACGATCCAGGGGATCGCAAACCAATGCTAATTGCCAGTAATAGAGCTGATTCGCTTTCAGGGGAGCAAGATTAGCAGAGGGAGGAATCGCTAGACTCATAATTCTCGGCATCTGTGTTTCCCCTGTCGCCGACTGATCCAAGGAATACTGAACCCGGTAAATTTCTTCATCATTAACATTGTTCAGTACAAACTCGACTGCCGATGCTGTTGTTGATGGCATATACCAGAAGAATTTGGGATATTCCTGTAGGGTTTTGCCGATCAATGATTCTGGAACTAGGGCAATTAGTGATTGATTATTCGGCGTACAATTCTCTGGACCCCGCGTTCCACCAGCTTCTCGATTCGCGGGAATCGGCTTTTGCGTTGAACCTTCTGGAGTTTTGAAGTCCCACTGAGTCGGTAGTTCAGCACCCAGAGAGGTAGTCCTAACCGGGGTTGGCACTTGAGCGACTAGCTTGGTGGCTAGTCCTAGCATCAAAGCTATTGTTAAGAATGTTAGGTGTGATAAGCGGGTGAAACAAGCCATAATTCAGATATATGCTCGTAGAACCGAGTCTTTAGTATATAGATGTTAGAGCAGAAGCCAAGGTTCCAGACCCAGGTTAGTTTCTGTCAGACATAATCACCTTTTTGGCTCAGGCAAGCATCTACCATAAGGGAAATGTTGCTGAATTAAGAGTTTGTCGTAAACGCTGCAAATCATGCTAGCCCACTTTTGGTCTGACGACGACCCCTGGTTATATCAGTACCATTGTCTTAAGTTGTTAATATCTTAACGTTAGACATGGGTAATCCCGGAACGTTGTTTCCACTCTTATCTAAATCTTCATCACTCTTAAAGCCAATTCCTGATTTCCATGCTTCTATCGCCTGAAAATTTAAATCTTTTGTAAAGATATAGCTATTCTCACTTGAGTGAAATACATGAATTCCTGGGAGATGGGGAATTCGCCCTTGTCCTCCAAGGCGGTAAGTCCAAGGGCGCTGCCCTAGAAGCAGGGGGAACAGAAATTAGTGCTTAGCCGAGTAGAATCATATCTAACCCGACAGACTTTAGTAGTTTGTCCCAAGCCGCAATCACAGCCGGATCATTCGGGCGATCGCGATGGAGTTTCACCAACGTCCCTAACGCTTCATACCACAGTCGTTCCTTTGCGTAAAGTACCACACGCTCCTCAGGTGGTGCTTGCTGTAAGCGACGGCTTAGGGTAGGGTCAATTGACACTCGCCGGATTGTGCCTGCCATATAAACATCACCGGATAGATCATTGGGGTTACAGATTATTCTTACAGTCCAGTCATACTTCTGATCCTCTTTCAGTGGCAGAGAGCTACCCGTTAATCTCGGTATGGTTAAACTGAGTATACCGGGCGTGCCAACGACCAATTGGTCATCTTGTCCCTGATAATCGTCTGGGATGCCACGGGCAAAGGCATACTTGGTCGAGTAAATTTCCTGATTATCACTATCTGTTAACTTAAACTCCATGCCCCAAGCCCTTGTCCGGGGTAGATACCAAAAGATGGTGGGATACTCCGCAAGTGTTTGTCCCATACCAGACGCGGGTACTAAGGCAATGGGATAACTGCTGAGGCAACCCGCAAACGGTAAATTGCTGCTATCTTGTAGACCTGAATCACCAGAATTAGGCAGTGGCGCGGATTCCCACTGATCAGGTAACTGAGAACTGATGGAGGCATTGCTTAACTGCGCTTGTACCCGAACTGGCTCTTTCAGGCTCAACCCCACGATTAACAGCAATGTTACTAAAACGGTTATGGCTAGTTTGTGTGGAAAAAAACGGATGAGTTTCATAATAAATACATACAAAACTATTTTTGTCAATAAAATTATTGAATGAAAACGGCTACCCAAGAACAACCAATGTTCAAAGGTGCGATCGCACCTTTAAAATATTGCAGATGCACACCCGGAGCATCCGCCTAAATGAGAAGGGTATTGACACCACCTGAGTATAGATGGCGACGCTGAAATCTAAATCTTGATATAGACTGATCATGATTCCTAATCCTGATTCCTCTGTGTCACCTAAATTGAAATCGTTCCACACCATTCGACCGATTGGGGCGGCTGCCCTACAGGGTATTGCTTTTTGGGGAGAAAAATTGATTACCATCGATACCACGAGTGGCTATCTGTTGCAAATCAACCCCCAAACTGACGATACCAAAATTTTGAATTCCTCGCCGGATCTCGATTTTGCCGATGCGACGGGTTTAGCCGTCGTGGGGGATACGCTGTGGTTGACGCGGAAAGAAAGTGTATACTATTGCCAACTCAACGGCGATCTTCAGCTTCAGCATTTCCTGACATTACCCTACACCGCCAATGGTGTTGCACTCAAGGACTCGACGGTCTATATCACCTGTCAAAAAATGGGGTATATTCTGATTTACAGTCGGGATACTGGGCAGGAGATTACCCGCTTATATGCCCCAGGAATTGGCATGGAGAACATTACGGTGCGGGATGAGGAACTTTGGCTCTCGGATCAGGAAGAACAGACGGTTTACTGTCTTGATCGCGCCACCGGAAACATTATCTTCAGCGTCTTAACTCCTTTTGAGAATCCCACGGGTTTAACCTTCTACCGAAACCCACAAACAAATCAGGAGATTCTCTATGTTGCCTATGCTAGCGAAGAACCCTACATCCGCGATAATCCCAACGCTCAACCCAACCACGAACTACAGTATCGCGATCGCACGTTTATTCATCCCCTCTCCTTTCACTACAATGCCGAGGAACGCTATGCCCTCTCCAATGGCTATTTAATTGAAATGTCTTACGTCGAGGAACTGTCCCCCCTAGAGGACGTAGCCCTTCAGGACGTAGAATGGCGCATCGCCTTACCCTCAGAAACCGCACGCCAAAAAATCCGCGCCATTGAACCCGTTGGAATTCCTTTCACCGAAGAAATCCAAGGCAATCAGCGGGTAGCGGTGTTTAAATTTGATCACCTCGCCCCCGGAGAACGGCATTTATTTGGCTGGAAGGCGCTTCTGGAAGTTTGGAGTATCAAATATCGGATTACACCCAGAGATTTAGAAAATACGCCAGAATTGCCACTGGAATACAAAACCCGCTACTTGGTGGATGATGACGAGTTAGCCATGGATACCGAAATCATCCGCCGCGCCGCCCTTGACGCTGCGGGTCGAGAAACGAATTTATTGCGACAAATGTATAGTATTCGCAATTATGTCTATGACCAACTCGCTTACGGAATCAAGCCCCATATCGATACCCCAGATGTGGTGTTAGCGCGAGGGATTGGTTCCTGTGGGGAGTATCTCGGTGTCTTATTAGCCCTATCCCGTCTCAGTGGAATTGCCTGTCGTACCGTTGGTCGTTACAAATGTCCCGCCCATCCCGATCAACGAGACATTCCCTTACAACCTGATTTTAATCATGTTTGGATGGAATTTTACTTACCAGGATTTGGTTGGGTTCCCATGGAATCTAATCCCGATGATACTCGCGAAGGTGGACCTTACCCCACTCGATTTTTTATGGGATTGGCTTGGTATCATGTAGAAATTGGTAAAGGAATTACGTTTGAAACCCTGACCAGTAAAGGTGTTCCAGTTAACAAGGAAGAGGTTTCTATTGGGGATCTGGCGATTAATCATGTCCGGTTCAAAATTCTCGAAGAATTACCACCGCCGGGGGAATAGTTTTTCCGAATGTAGGGGCGGGTTTCACATAGATAGCACTTCTCGATTGGGTGTAATACACCTTGGTAGAGACAGGATGTGGGGTGTGGGTGTGGGGTGTAGTGCTTTCAAATGAAAACCGCTATATTATCGTTTTGAGTTCACCTTGATGTGACTAAACCCGTCCCGACTGAACCTTCGATGCACTCAAGGACATGGTTTTGATGCCCTGTTTTTTACGAATGACAAATGACAAATGACGAATGACGAATGACAAAGGACGAATATGAACGTTATTCCAGCTATTGATTTACTCGAAGGTCGCTGTGTACGGTTATACCAAGGCGACTATGAGCGATCGCAAGTTTATAGTGAAAACCCAGTGGAGGTGGCGAAACAATGGGTTGACCAAGGGGCGAGTCGGTTACATCTGGTAGATTTAGATGGGGCGAAAGCGGGACACCCTGTTAATACTAAGACCATCGAAGCCATTGTCCAAGCGGTATCGGTTCCCGTAGAAGTTGGGGGAGGATTGCGTGACAAGGAAGGGGTTAGTCAACTGCTTTCTCTTGGGGTTCAGTATGCGATTCTGGGAACAGCGGCGGTTGAAGATCATCCTTTAGTCGAACACCTGTGTTCTGAGTTTCCCGATCGCATTATTGTTGGTATCGATGCGCGAAATGGACAAGTCGCCACAAGGGGATGGCTAGAAACCTCAGAAATTACCGCCACTCAATTGGCACAGCAAATGGCGAATTTGGGTGTATCGGCAATTATTTATACAGACATTCACCGGGATGGTACACTCACCGGACCCAACCGCGACGCCTTGCGAGAATTAGCCAGCCATGTCTCGATTCCGGTTATTGCTTCTGGGGGTGTCAGTTCGATTACAGACTTATTGAGTTTACTGGCGTTGGAACCCTTAGGCGTGACAGGTGCGATCGTGGGTCGCGCCCTGTATACGGGCGATGTTTCCCTCAAAGAAGCCATCCAAGCCGTGGGACAAGGGCGTCTTCAGGATATTCCCCCCGACTTGGGATCATCTTCATTCGCGTGACATCCTCCGACGATGAATCAAAGATTACATCGTCAGGTTCCCAACCTCACGATTGGGCATTGCTCCCCTACGCCAGTTATCTAGACACATATAATTACACACGCCATTTAGGGTAAGGGCACGATAATATCGTGTCCCTACAGGTAGCTCTCAAACTCAGGATCAAGGTGGCGGTTGCCAGGACAAATAGGAAACAATAGGTTAAGGAGAAACTATGTTTTTCCTAACTGAACCCTGACTCCTCAATAGATCCCAGATGTCTGCCAAAGTTATCCTCACAGTCATCACAGGAAGTCTCAAAGGTGAGAACTTTGAATTTTGCGATCGCACGACTTGTATTCTAGGTCGCGCCAAAGATTGCAATCCCCGACTCCCTAATGATCGGTATCACAAGACTATCTCGCGCTATCACTGTTTGCTGGATATCAATCCTCCCGATATCCGTATCCGTGACTTCGGTAGTCTCCACGGCACCTACGTTAATGGTAAAATTATCGGCAAACGCCATCGATATCAAACGCCAACCGAAGGGGCTAGGATACAGTTTCCAGAGTACGACTTAAAGAATGGCGACGAAATCAAGCTTCGCCATACTGTATTGCGCGTCAAAATTGAAGGGGTAAACCACAGTGACGTGAACTCCTCTGAATCACAAACAATTGGTGTTGATCCCAGTGAGAAACCTATCTTACCCCGTCAAAGTGGGTTAAAAAGCGCTTCAACGACTCTAGGGTGTGACTCTTATCTACCTAAGATTCGCGGCTACACAACGCTAAAACGATTAGGTCAAGGGGGATTAGGAACGGTCTATTTAGCCCATCATGACAAAACAGAGGAATTAGTCGCCCTCAAAATCATGCGATCGCACAACAGGCGTCCGAGTGATGCGATCAGGCAATTCCTGATGGAGGTTGACAAAACCAAAGCCTTACAACACCCTAATATTGTTCGACTCCGGGAATTGGGTTACGACCAGGATTCCTTTTTTTTTACTATGGATTATTGTAATGGTGGCAGTGTTCTGGACTTAATGCAGCAACGCGGCGGCAAATTGTCGGTTAATGAAGCCATGTCGATTACGCTGCAAGTCTTGGATGGGTTAGACTATGCCCATTCTATCCAGAGTCCTGTTACCCTCGCCAAGAAGGGTAACACTCAAGTGCAGGGATTAGTACACCGTGATCTCAAACCGGGGAATATCTTTCTTGCCAATCTAGGATTAGGGCGTCTTGCCAAAGTTGCTGATTATGGATTAGTCAAAGCGTTTGATTTGGCGGGATTGAGTGGGTTGTCTCGCAGTGGTCAATATGCGGGGAGTCCTGCTTTTATGCCTCGACAACAAGTCCTTGACTTTAAATATGCTAAACCCGATGTTGATATTTGGGCAATAGCGGCGTGTTTGTACTATATGTTAACGGGTAGATTACCTCGCGATTTTGGTAACCAAGATCCATTTTGGGTTGTATTACAAAACAAACCTGTACCGATTCGCCAACGAGATGCTGGAATTCCCAAGGGACTAGCGGAGGTGATTGATTTAGCGCTTACCGATAATCCTCAGATCTATTTTAAGAGTGCAGCCGCTTTTAAACGGGCGTTGGAAAATGAATTATAAGTTATAAGGTAGATGTTTGAGCAAGTTTGTTTGATAAAAATTATGTTTTTTTAACGCAGAGGAACGCAGAGGGTAACGCAGAGGGACGCAGAGGAGGTTGGCTGATTGGGGTGAAAGGTTTGCTGGATATCCTGTCCGATAGAATAGTCATATTTGGGTGAAGATAAGTTTATGAGTCAGTGGAAATCAGGGCAACCGCTTAAACAAGGTAAATATATTATTGATCAACTGTTGGGGTGTGGTGGTTTTGGCGTGACTTATCGGGCAAAAGACTCAGCTTCCGGCAAATTGGTCGCGATTAAAACCCTTAATATTTCCCAGCAGTTTAAGCCTAATTTTAACCAAATTCAGGAAAAGTTTCTGAATGAGGCACTTTGTTTAGCCCGATGTCAACATCCCCACATTGTTGAAGTTTATCCTCAATTGTTTCAGGAAGATGGTGTATGGTGCATGGTGATGGATTATATTGATGGGCAAGATTTAGCCTCCTATCGTCAGAGTCGGGGAAGGTTATTAGAAGCTGAAGCTTTAGAGATAATTAAGCAGGTGGGAGAAGCCCTGATTTATGTGCATCAGCAAGGATTTTTACATCGAGATGTCAAACCTAAAAATATTTTACTGCGTCAAGATAGTTTATCAGTGGTTTTAATTGATTTTGGTCTTGCCCGTGAGTTTATTCCCGGTGAGGAACAAAGTCTGACCAATTGGGGAACTGAATGTTTTGCGCCGATTGAACAATATGAACGACGGGGTAATTTTGGTGCTTATACAGATGTTTATGCTTTGGCGGCTACTCTCTATTTTGTCCTCACTGGAGAGTTGCCTTATTCGGCGACGATTCGCCAGCAAGGAAATATCCCATTAGTTCCGCCCAAACATCATAATCCTCAAATTAGCGATCGCGTCAACAATGCGATTCTTAAAGGGATGGAACTTGAACCGCAAAGTCGTCCGCAAACGGTTCAGGAATGGCTGATGCTGTTATCGTCTCCTCAATTATCGGTGTTTCACTTTGAGGTGATTACCGTAGATGCAACCGGAGAAATAATTAATCGCTGTTACCATGATACCCACTATTTTGTTGAAGCGTTAGATAATGAGATTAGTCTAGAAATGATTGCCATTCCAGGGGGTGAATTTCTGATGGGTTCCCCAGAGACGGAAGAAGGGCGTCGAGATACGGAAAATCCACAACATCTCGTTAAGTTATCATCATTTTATATGGGTAAATACCCAATCACTCAAGCCCAATGGCAACTTTCTACCACTTTACCTGAAGTGAATCAAGCGCTCAATCCTAATCCATCCAGTTTGAAAGGAAAAAATCGACCAGTTGAACAAATTTCTTGGAATGATGCAGTAGAATTCTGTGCCAGACTTTCCCAGAAAACGGGACGGATGTATCGTTTATCCAGTGAGGCAGAATGGGAATATGCTTGTCGCGCTGGAACAACGACACCCTTTTATTTTGGTGAAACGATTACCCCAGAATTAGCAAATTTTAACGGCAGTTTCACCTATGCGGCTGCGCCAAAAAGTATTTATCACCGCCAATCAACGGATGTGGGTAGTTTTCCACCCAATGCGTTTGGATTATACGATATGCATGGGAATGTTTGGGAATGGTGCGCTGACCTGTGGCACAGTAATTACAGAGGTGCGCCCTCAGATGGTAGAGTATGGAATGGTGCGGAGAATAATCAATTTGGTTTTATGTCGCGCTTTCGGGTTTTGCGCGGTGGTTCTTGGGTTAGTCGCCCTAAACAATGCCGTTGTGCTTCTCGTCTGAATGGGAATCTCGATGATTGGTCTCTTTTTAATTTCGGCTTACGGGTTGTGTGTTATTGAATTTTATCGCTATAAATTTTGTTTAAATATCTGCGGAATGTAGGTTTAAACCCAACCCCTGACTTCGGAATCCGTTAAAATTTTCCCCAACTTTAGACATTCGCTTTTCGTCGCTTGTAAAAGATGTTTCATCATCACAGGTTCACCCGCATCAGCCGCTATAAACGCCGCATTTAAGGCAATATTGCGGATATTTCCCCCCGCCATATTCAGCTTACCTAACTTTTGCATATCTAATTTATTTGTCGGCGTCTCTTTTGGGAAAATGCGCTGCCAAATCTCGGTTCGCTCTGGGGCGTTGGGAAAAGGAAACTTCACTGAAAAATTAATTCGACGCATAAACGCTTGATCTAAAGCGTCGAGCAGATTTGTCGTCAAAATCGCTAATCCTTGATAGGCTTCCATTCGTTGCAATAAGTAACTCACTTCCACATTCGCGTGGCGGTCATGAGAATCTTTCACTTGCGTTCGTTTGCCAAACAACGCATCCGCTTCATCAAACAATAAAATTGCCCCACTGGTTTCTGCTGCATCAAAGATTCGCTGCAAATTCTTCTCCGTTTCCCCAATATATTTACTCACCACCGCACTCAAATCAATCCGATAAAGGTCAAGGCGTAACTCCTTTGCTAATACGTCCGCCGCCATGGTTTTCCCGGTTCCACTGGGTCCGGAAAAAAGAGCGCTAATCCCTAAACCACGTCCACCTTTTCCCGCGAATCCCCATTCTTGATAAACCTTCGCTCGTTGTCGCACATGAGTCGAGATTTCATGTAATGTAGCTTTTTCTCGTTCCGGTAGAATCAACTCTTCCCAAGTGGCGACAGCATCAATCCGTTGCGCCAAATCATCCAAACGGGGACGCGCTTGAGTCTTACAAAAATCCCATAAATGAGTTTGCAGGGGAGATAATGGATTTTCTATTTTAGGTTGAGATTTTTGGGTTTTTGATGAGCGACGGCGGGTTGAGGATGAGGAGGTTTTTTCAGGTTCTTTATTGTTCTGTTCGTTATCCGGCTGTTCATCCACTGGTGTAGGCGTATAGTCATTACTATTCAACGATAAACAGGCGGCTTGAATCGCGGCGGCGTTGAGATTAAATTGGGAGACTAGGGTATCAATTTGCCCATTTAGTTCTGTAGTCAGTGAACCGAGATGGGATTTCCAGATATCTCGTTGTTCAGCATGACTCAGTTGACCCACTTCTAAAGTAATCATCGGGCGTTGATGTTGGGGTTGTCGTTCCTGGGTGCTAAAAATTAACGGCACTTTTAATTGTTCAACAAACTCAGCAATTGCCCACTCTCGCCGAGGATCACCTTGAGTCATCTCATCAGCATTCAGGAACAAGAAACTGTGGTTTAATAAAGTTTCCCGGAAACACCGTTGCATCAACTGATACAGTTCATTGGGATTAAAGGGAATAACAGATGCTGATATCATCTGAAGATTCCAGCCTAATGCACTACAGGCGACAGTAGCAATAGATTGCTTCGCCCCTATATCTGAACCACATAACTGAACAACGGGATGGTCATAAGTTACCGAAGAATTAGACCAAGTAGCGATAATTTTGTCAGCAATTTCTTGATACGAAGGGGGGAGAGAAGTAGAAGATGAAGGCGGTACAGGCAAAAGGATACCTGCCAAGTCTTTATCGATGCAAGGTTCACTCAATAGATAACAAAAAATCCGCCGATTAATGCGTAGAGGTGATTGAGTAAAGAATAATCCTTCCACCCTTTCAATCAGTTCCCACTGGTGTAACGGAGATTGGGAGGAAAGAATGCCCAGATGAGTCTGACTAAATGTGGATAATGCTAAATTCAGCGTGGGATAATTTCGTTTAGAATTGCCGTTAATTTTGGCACATAAAACTTCAAACTCATTATCCAACTCCATGCCAACGCATAATAAGAGGATATAGCGGTCAAATTGGGAGAGGTGAAATAAAGTGCAGAGTTTATCTAAGGCTGGCGGCGCGTATTCTAGAATGGCTGCGGCATCTGGGGATAACGTCGTTTCCAATTTGGCTAGACTGGGCTGATTTTGCTGGTAAGCGAGGTCATCTTCTAATACCTGACGAACTTGATTGACGGCTATCTGGAGATAGTGAAAATTGGCTTGATACCAGGTGATTGGTGTGGGAGTATCCATATAGGTTTATAGGTTTTAATGGTGTTAAAGTTTATCGTCTGTTTGGAGAGTGAAAGGGGGTAATAATCAAGTGGGTGGGGAAGAGCGATTCCCTCCGGGATAGCTATAGCCCTTCGGGCATGGCTACGCTAATGCTTACCGCAAAACTCAACAGTCTCTTCCCTAGCTCCCGTTGGATGGCTCTTATGTTAAAACATATTTCCGCTTGCATTCGGTTTAGACAAAATAGTTTATGATCTAGCCAACATCTCAAGATGTCTTGGGTCAAGCCGCTATCCGGCGTTTTCTCGGAACGGGCAGGCATTGGCTGATCGGACTATCACCCAGGATTATTGAGGAAATCGGCTCCAATCCTTACATTATCGGGCAACTGAGGCGGCATCATGGAGTATAAACCTGTACAAAAGAAAAATTCATCCTGGACTCCAACCACGGTACAGAAAAAGGGTAAAAGTCCGGGGAAAATGGGACATTTTTCGATTCAACCCAAGTCAAACCCATCATCTGCCCCATCCCAAGAAATTGGGGATTATTCCAGAGCCTCAGCCGATAGACTCGCCGCCAATGTGATACGAGGAATCCAAGCTAAGGAACAGGAACAAGCCGAAGGGTCAACAGTACAGCGTAAATCTGAATCACCATGGGCACCAACGTTTGATGCCCCCCCACCCTTAGCACAAAGCCCTGCTTCCCAATTAAAAGGTGCTTTTGCCCCAGTCTCAGAAAACCCGATTCAACGACAATGTGCTGATTGTGCCAAAGAAGAGAAAGAACAGGCGCCAGAAGCCGGGAAAGACTTAGAGGAAATTGGCATTCAAACAAAATTGACCGTAGGAGCGCCAGGAGATCCCTACGAGCAAGAAGCTGACCGAGTAGCGTCTCAGGTAATATCAATGTCAGCGCCTCCGGATAGTTCAGCATCAGTTCAGCGTCAGTTGGACACCAACCACCCCCATCACCCCAATCAGATCTGGCAAAGAGCGCAGTCAATTACACCTGTGGTGCAGAGGCAAATTGATCCGCGCTTGCAAATGCGCCAGATGATACAACGGGCAGCTCAAATAGAGGGGAATCAAGCATCTGGGGATTTAGAGAGTCGGTTGAATGCGTCTAAGGGTGGAGGTTCTCCGTTATCGGAGAACGTGAGAGGGTTTATGGAACCGCGCTTTGGGGCAGATTTTAGTGGGGTGCGGGTGCATACGGGTGGTGAAGCGGTGCAGATGAATCAGGAGTTAGGCGCTCAGGCGTTTACGCATGGCAATCATATCTACTTTGGGGCTGGAAAATCCCCAGGCGTTGATCATCTGACAGCCCATGAATTGACCCATGTGGTGCAACAATCTGGAATATCAGATAGCCTTGCACAAAAAGATGTGATTCAACGCACAACTATTGGCGATGTTTTAGATGAATTCTTCGCGCCATGGTCTAGGGAAAGACTATGGGTTATGAGAGAAAGCGATAACTACACCAGAATTGTGCGACGATGGCAACCTGTGATTAATGCCGTCAATCAAGCCAAAGCAAATCTTGAAGCTAATTGCAGAAATTGGCAAGCGAATCATCTGACGGATGCATCCTGGACACCTGGAATGACAGATCCGCCGGTTACTGATCCTAATGCTCACCGTATTTGGGTTAATAGTCCGCCTGGAACTGACCCTGAAACTTGTAAAAACGCATTTATCATATACGTTACTTCAAAACTTAACCCGATACCGATGAGTCCAGAGATTCAAACATTTGAACTGTACACCTGCTCAATTGGCTCATTTGGTATATATGCAACCGTCGATTCTATTGATTGCGATGCACAAACAGCCACAATGAATATCTGGATGTATAACGCAATGGATCAGGAATCTTTTGGTCGATTTGCAAATCACCCAGCTTTTGCTTTAAGTGGAATGGAAAGGCAGTATATGTGGTGGAATTGGTCTGAGCCTCATAGCTGGGGATCTTCTGCTAATCCAGGTGGAAATTCTGGGGGTTCCAATAGATGGTAATAATTCACTCCCCAGTAGTGTTGCGATCTAAGATGAGCATGATGAAAATAATGAAGCACCTCCTTTTGGGTTTAATGCTTGCCTTCCAGGTCGGTTGCGAGTCTGAAAGCAGTGGACAGGCTAGTGGAGTAACGGCTGCCAGTGAAGATCCTGATATCATACTGGAGTCTGTACAGGTTGGCACGCGCTTAGCACAGTTCTACGTTGACTTGGGTTCAGACAGCGCCGTCCTCGGTTTCTCAGTTGAGAATGATGCAGGTCAACAGCGTTACTTCCCGATGTATGGCTCCACCTATCGTGGGATTCCATCTGTCACATTAGAAGTATTTGCGTCCGCCTCCCAGGAGGAAATGTGGGTCTATTCCTCTTGGCAAGGATATGAACTCCTTGCCTATCATCGTATGGGTACGGATCAATCCATGACTCAATATGGAGAAATTACTTCTTTTGACCAACCAACACCTGAAAGTTTCGGTGGAGGAACGGGGCGCTTCCCTGAGATGAATACTGAGGAAGTGTATAAGGTAGCTAATATCAAGTACGATAGAAACAATGCAGCAAGATGAATTAGCTTGTGGTAAATCCCCCATTCCGGCTCTCCCGTACTTAGAGTGATAATAAAGTCGGCTATCGGTCTAAGGCGGGACATTTTGGTTAGGAAAGGGAAATCTTAACAGGGAACAGGGAATAAATTTGTCCCGGCTTGGGTTGGTAGCCAATTAACAAATGGGACGCTGACCCAGGGGAACAGCATGAACATATTCGCTACCTGAGGCGGGCCACCCCCGGCGGTAAGAGGCTTCTTCTGGCTTTCCCCAGCCAAGCTGAAGGATGATTTCCAGAATCTGGGAATTCCCATAATATAAAAGGTTAACCCATTCCGTTCGCGATGCGATCGCGTCCACATCGTCAGGCTGAATTTGGCGATAGTCTTTGCCCAAACGGATACTCAGGTACAAGTCCATACCCGGAGTAACGTGTTGCCAAAACTCCAAGATTGAAGGTTTAGCCGCTTTGATAATCTCTACGTCACGAGTTAACGCCACTAACTGATCATGCACCGTCGGATAACGCAAGGTTATGCCGTTGAGGGTTAACTGTCGCCACACAATACCTGAAACCTGATGTTGTCGCTGGTAGTCGTGAACTGCTGCTTTAAAATCCCGATAAGCACTAAATTTTTGAATGCCCTCAGATTTGAGAAATCGATCAATCACCGGATTTCCCGATGCGGAAGCGGCTAGATTCAGACGCTGACCATTCATACAGGCACGGCGTTCCTCTGCCAAAATTTGGATCAGTTCCTCGGTGCTGTAGACCCGTGACATCAGATGTGCGATCGTAGTAGATTGGGGCAGCAGGAGTGTAGAGGGGCAGGAGTGCCAGGGTGCGGAGGGGGAGGGGAAAATTGAGATATGCACTCTGCCACAACTTTATACTTGCATATTTTGGATACTTTTCCCCAAACTCCTTGAGCGCGTTAGTCTTGGCTTAATTCCGTATTAATCTCGTTAACCGGTCGCCGTTTTAAATCTAGTGATTCAGAACGGGGAAGTAAGTCAAAAACCTCCCGAAAGACATCATCAACTTTTTCGTAGCTGACTTGTCCCGTTTCATTCAACCGAACCTCACCCTCTTGGTCAATGAGAACGGTTTGGGGGACTAATCCTTCATAATAGTAGCCCGGTTTCATTGGGTCATCACTCGGTTTGTCGTACAGAGTATCGGCGCTAATGGGGATAAAACTCGCCGCCCGTCCATAAGGCGCTTGTAGCTGGGACACCACGGTGGAAAACTGCTTACAGTCTTTACTGTCATCAATATAGAACACCAGCAAGGCTGGTTTATGTGCTTTTATGGAGTCTGCCAGAGTGACACGCGGCGGGACTAGGGAACCATTCCCCGCATAGAGGGCAAAGATATTGCCGTCAAAGTGGTCATCATTGAGTTCGGCTAGGGCTGATGGTGTTGATAGCAGCAAACAGCCGAGGACAGCAATCAGAGTGACCAAACATTGGGCAATAAGACGTTTGTAAGAATAGCGATTGGTTGGATGTTGACTAAGAACAGGCAATGAGTCAAAGGTCATATTACAGTTACAAAGTTAGTTTAGATGGAATTCCCTGTTTCTGATTATCCCTGATTGGCTGAGGAGTTCAAGCGATCGCACAAACTGAACCGCATCTGTATCATACCAGCGCAATAAAGTCAATACTAACTAGGAAACAGGAAACAAGTAAAGTTACGCACACATAACGAAAACCTAGCGAAAACGCGATCGCAATCATCGGTTGTTGAGACTGGAGTTAACAACCACACTTCAGGGTACTACCGATGCAACCTCAACAATCCAATCCCTCTCAACCTACCGTCCAAGAACAGGAAATGCTGGAGTTGATCAACCGGATGAGGCTCAACCCAGTCGGCGAACTTGATTTATTAATCAATTCAGCTGATGCTGATGTTAACTTCGCGTTGGACTACTTTAATGTTGATCTGGATGTATTGCAAACTCAGTGGGCTAATCTCAAACCCGTTCAACCCTTAGCCTGGTCAGATCAACTCCAAGAGGCAGCGCAAAACCATAATCAGTTGATGATCCAAGAAGATACCCAGTCCCATCAGTTACCTGGGGAATTAAATTTGAGTCAGCGGATTGGCAAGACTGGCTATAACTGGTCTACTGTGGGTGAGAATGTCTATACGTATGCTGACTCCGTTTTTCACGGACATGCAGGTTTTGCCATTGATTGGGGTTTCACTTCAACCGGGATACAAGCGTCCCATGGTCACCGCAATAATATTATGAACTCGAATTTTCGGGAAGTGGGTCTTTCGATTATTCCCGAAAATGACCCAGCTACCCAGGTTGGATCACTGGTCATCACCCAAAACTTTGGCAATCGCTTCAATTTTGGCAATTCCTGGTTAATGGGAGTTGTTTTTGACGACCAGATTATAGATGATCAATTTTATAGCGCCGATGAAGGACTGGGCGGAATTAATGTCACAGCCGTTAACACCACAACTAACGCAAGTTTCACAACGACGACTTGGAACGCAGGTGGTTATCAAATGCAGTTGCCCACTGGAACCTACCAAGTGACCTTTGCTGGCGACTGGGATGATGATGGACAGACAGATACTGAAACTCGTCAGGTGACGATTGGGTCAGAAAATGTCAAACTTGACCTGGATACAGATGAATTAATTCCGACACCTGAACCAACGACAGAAATAGACTCAACCACTGATACTCAAACTCCGAGTGACTCAACCACAGAAATAGACTCAACCACTGATACTCAAACTCCGAGTGACTCAAACACAGAAACAGACTCAACCCCTGATACTCAAACTCCGACATCACAATTGACATCTGAACCCGAATCTGAGTCAACCACTACCGATAATCAGTCTCCGATTAAATGTAATGCATCAGATGACCATCTACAAGGTAGTGCGGATAAAGATATCATCGCCGGCTGTTTAGGCAATGATATGATTTACGGCAAAGAGGGTAATGATATCCTGCGCGGTGACTTTAACCATCGTTCCTCTGGTGGTATGGTTGGCGGTGATGACATCATTTATGGTGGTAAAGGGAATGATCGGATTGGCGGTAAAGGTGGAAATGATTTCCTCTATGGCGGCGATGATCATGACCGAATTTGGGGTGATGATGGCGATGACCTACTTTGGGGCGGTTTAGGGGATGACACTCTCACGGGAGACGATTTCTCTGGGGGACAGGGTAGCGATACGTTTGTGCTTGCCCTTGGCGAAGGAACTGATACAATAATAGATTTTCATCTGGGTGAAGATTTTTTGGGGTTAGCCAATGGACTGACCTTTGAAGAGCTGACCATCACTCAGGGAAGCGGTGGGAATAAGGGTCATGCTCTGATCAGTTCTGGTGATGAAACATTAGCTCGTCTCAAAGGCGTAGACGCGAATGACCTAATCGCGATTACCTCTGGCAGTGCCGCGATCGCAAATCCAGTTTTTGTTGACGTATAGCTGAGTTCCGCTATGGCGTCTTTCGATTACTTCTTTCGCAATCGGATTTTTTATCCGTGATAACTTACAACGGACTAAGTAGGTCGGTGGAAAAAAACCGAACGATATTAAGTTCTGTAAATGTTCATCAACCCCTTACAAATGACGAATGACGAATGACAAATGACAAATGACAAATGACGTTTGACTTAATTTAATGACTAACCCTGATAATGCTTCAGTCGTGCATAAAATTCGCTCCTTAGCCCGAATGCGCTCAGAACAATCGATTCCAGTTTTCCTGCAAGGACTCAACCAGGACGATAATAGCGTACAGGCTTGGGCGGCGTGGGGACTGGCACAAATTGGTAGTGATGTGGTAGTGACTCATTTACTTGCAGCCTTGGGAGATGCATCGCCGCAGGTGCGAAAGTGGGCAACGTGGGCATTAGGGGAAATCGGTAGTGAACGGGCAGTTACGGGACTCTTGGACGCCCTAAACTATGAGGATGCTCAAGTCCGTTGGCGGGCGGCGACGGCGTTGGGACGTATCGCCAATCCTGTGGCAATTGACCCACTCCTACAGGTTTTGCGAGAAGATGAGGATCACTATGTTCGCGGTAGAGCGACATGGGCATTAGGACAACTCAGAAGTGATGCCGCACTCGAAGACTTAAAACGGGCGCTCTATGACCCAGACTTTTATATTCACACCAAAGCTGTCTATGCCTTAGGAAATCTGGCGAGCGAAGACGCGGTTTCTATTCTCTTGGAAGGGCTTTATCATCCTGTCTTAGAAGTTCGGGCGGCGTCTGTGGCCGTATTAGGTGAAATTGGCACTGAAACTGCCATTGCGGGAATTTTACAGTCACTTAGCGATGGAGATGTCTTTGTCCGCACACGAGTAGTGGAAGCCTTGGGAAATATTGGCACACCAACAGTGATAGCGGGTATTCGACAAGCACTTAATGATGAAGATGCTTATGTTCGAGATAGAGCAGCGGCGGTGATTGAAAAACTCAAGGGGGCGATGAATCGCGACGTGCAGGATACCCCAGCAATGGCGGCGAGTTCTATTCAAATTCCGGGTTTACCTAAACTCTGGATTGGTTCATTTAGTGAAGCCAGTGAATATCTCTGGTCGAAAACGCCAGGGTCATCCATTCACTATCTGATTTCTATTGGTTCTCCAGGGGTTGCTCCGCCTCCGGGTTATACTCGCATTCCTCACCATTTGCGATTAGAGTTTGATGATATTGATATGCCCCATGATGATCCCGAATATGTCTTGCCGACAGCAGAGCATATCCTGCAAATTATCGAATTTACCAATTTGATTTCGTCGAACCAGGGGGATTTACTCATCCATTGTCAATCTGGAGTGAGTCGTTCGGCGGCGGTGGCGTTGATTGTTTGTGCTGAGTTATTGGGCGTGGGTAGAGAGGACGATGCCCTTGCCAATGTTTTAGCCGTTAGACCCCAAGCCCTGCCCAATCTGTGGATTGTCCAGTTAGCCGATGATATTTTAAATTGCGGGGGTCGATTGGTTCAAGTGGTGCAACAGCATCATGACGCGGTGAAATAGTTTTGACTTGAGAGGGTGACAAGGGACTTGAGGGTACTACTGGGTTTAGGGTGTAGGGAAAAATTGAACTTTACTCAGGGAGTACCATGTAACCCAGATGCGACTACACCCGCCCTGACCAAGGTTGGAGTTTCAGGGTTTATAGTAGACGATGCAGACGTTTATGGCGCTAAAGCGCAACTACAAACTTACGCAAATAGGTAGAATATTATGCTGACGAGCTATAGATGGCTGAGTAAATAACCTAGTATAAGCTCAGGGAACCGAGAAGCTGCCCCGTCTGGGAGGAGTGTGGATGTGAGTCAATCAGTGCTAGATCAAGTGCGTCTGAGTTTATCGGTAGGCGCGGCTAAAAGCGTTACCTCGTTGGTGCGAGGATTCCGTTTAGGGGCAGCGAGTGTATTGCCAGGGTCGATCGCCCGCAGAATTCAACCCCATGCTTTGCCGTTGCTTTTGGCACAGGTACGGCGTGGGGTGATTCTGATTGTGGGGACGAATGGGAAAACTACGACGGCTCTATTGTTGCGGACTCTGTTAGAGCGTCAGGGGTGGCGAGTGGCGCATAATGTCACGGGTGCGAATTTGATTAATGGGTTGGTGACGGCGTTGATGGAGCATACCAATGTGGTGGGTGTGTTGGATGCCGATTACGCCATTTTAGAAGTGGATGAAAATATATTACCCTTGCTCTTGCAGGATTGTCAGCCCCAGGTGATTTTGGGCTTAAATCTATTTCGGGATCAACTGGATCGCTATGGGGAAGTGGATACGATTAGTCAGCGCTGGCTGGACGCGATCGCACCGCTTCCTGCCCAAACACGGGTGATTTTGAATGCCGATGATCCGACACTCTGTTATCTCGGTCAACAGTTATCGCAAACGGTGCGATTTTTCGGTTTAAATGAACCCGATCACTATTTGGAAGAAATTCCCCATGCCGTAGACTCGATTTACTGTCCCAGTTGCGGCTATCCCCTGGATTACAAGGGGGTTTACTTGTCTCATTTAGGCGACTATCACTGCGCGAGTTGTGGCTTTAGTAAGAGTTCTTTAGCGGTAAATAGTCAGGAGTGGCCCCAAATCTTAATTGGTATTTATAACAAATATAATACCCTGGCGGCTGGATTAGTCGCCGAGGAATTGGGAATTGAACGGGCGGACATTTACGACACGGTTAAAACCTTCAAAGCCGCGTTTGGACGCGCTGAGGAATTGGTGGTGCAGGGGAAGAAGGTGCGGATTCTGTTATCAAAAAATCCGGTCGGGATGAATGAAACGATTCGGGCGGTGCATGATATCCAAAAACAGGGGGGAGCCTCGACTAAGTTAGTTGTGTTGAATGACCGAACCCCTGATGGCACTGATGTGTCTTGGATTTGGGACGTGGATACCGAGAAGCTGGTGGCGTTAGGCGGGACGATTGTGGTGAGTGGCGATCGCGTTTATGATATGGCATTGCGCCTGAAGTATTCTCAATCTGAGGCAGAACATCCTTGTGAGTTAATTATTAAAGAGGATTTACAGGAGGCGATTAAGACGGCATTAGAACATACCCCAGAGGATGAAACCTTGCATATTTTACCCACTTATTCTGCTATGTTAGAAGTGCGGGGATTGTTGACGGGGCGGCAGATTTTGTGAGTTGTCATTGGTTATTAACGATCCAGTAATTTTATCTTTTTTCGGGTAGCCAGTTCATCTCTAATAATTGGTCGAGGGTATAAGGACAGTTTTCGGGAAAATCCACCTCATATCCTGTCTTTTGGTTCACGTAATTTAATGCTTTTTCATAAATTTTCACTTAGTTTTCCTGGAATTGTAGGGGCGCACGGAGCGTGCGCCCGATTTAACCATCCAATCTATTCCTTGTCACTTTTCATTAGTAAACATTAAATGAATAAATTACTATTTATATCGATAATTACTTGTGGCATTATTAGCTCGACGCCTGCTGCTTGGGCTGATAGTCCGTTAACATCGACGGATTTTGCCAGCACCTATCAAGATGTTGATAGTGTTAGATATGCCTCGGATTATGGACTAGACGAGCGAGTATTTGAGGCACTGAGCAATCCCAATGTTCCTCATGATGTGCGTGTGGCGATTATTAACCAAATTGGTTGGTCAGGCGAGTCTCAGCAGAATGCTAAGCTGTATCTTGAGTATATTGCGGCTCGCGATCGCACAACGCCCTCTGAACTTACTCTTGCCCTGTTAACGTCTCAAGAAACTGTAGCATTGGGCTATTTGTTGGCAATGGATCATCGCTTCTCTTTAGGAAAGCCAATTGGCGGTTTTGGAGAAGTTGAACAAGCTGATGCCCTCACTCTTCTCAATGCAGCCGTTGCCAAAGTCCCCAATGATTTTTCTGTTGCCTTAATTCGCAGCCTTGTCCAGGGGCAAGACGATTTTAGATCAGGGAATTGGTGTGCTGTTTATCAGGGAGTGAGTTCCGTAGTCTATGATTTTCCTACTCCACGCAATATGCGTTATCTCGCGATTAAAGAAATTATGAACTACATTGGATTGTATCAAGATTATTGTATATCAGCTCCTAATAACTGACTCAAAGTTAATCCAATGCTTCCAGCTATCTAGATGGCTAAACTGTTGACCAGTGCGCCAATTGCCCCTGCGGTTAGATAGAGCGAAGCTTGCCGAATACGATTCATCAATGTTTGTTCCTTAATTTATCGGTGAAATAGCTGACAATAGCCTTGTGAAAATATATCGGTCTACGATAATTTTTAGTATTTCAGATAATAAGCCTAAACGACCATCTGTAGGAGTAATCCATGAATTGCCTCTACTGGATTGACAGCTAAAATTGTGGATTAGATATAACCATTATTTATCGGGCGCACAACCTGCGTCCCTACAGTTTCTGATCGCAGGGTACGGTGCAAGTATAACTAAAACTTTTAATTCAGTGATATTTTATTTAATATTTGTTTGCTTAACAAAGCTTAACGAGCAAAAAACTGTGAGAATTATTTGCAATAAGCAACGAAATTGCGTGGATTCAGCGATTGGTCTATACTAATAATGAGGATTTTTTATATGCCTTTTTAGGGAAAGTCGCCTCATCGTCAGCTAAACCCCTTGATTTTGCGTCAAAAAGCGGTACTCCTCGCGCTCAAGCCCGTTGGGGTTTGACGCATGTATTTTTGTAAAAATCAAAATATTTTTTTGAGTAAAATGACAAAAAATGGTACAGTCTATAGCTAATTTTATGACTTGCTAAATAAGGGTGGGTTGGGTTGAACTGTTAGCGGTTAAGGAGGGCGGGTTTTGTTGTTCATTTATCGGTGAATGTGGGAATTGGATGGCTAAACCCGCCCCTACCCCGCCCCTACACCCGCCCTTACGTGACTTCTTTCCGTTTTCGCTCCAGTCAGGCTGTAAAACTTAGATAGACATGAACCAAAAACGATGAATCCCGAACATCTAGAACTAACGATTGGCTGGCTATACCCAACCCTGATGAGTACCTACGGCGATCGCGGTAATGTGATCTGCCTCCAACAACGCGCTCAATGGCGGGGGATTCGGGTGAATGTCCTACCCCTCGACCAGCAAACCTCGGCTGACCAATTCCACCACGTCGATGTGTTTATGGGGGGTGGTGCCCAAGATCGACAACAGGAAATTGTGATGCGGGACTTGCGAGGGGCAAAGGCGGATACGTTGCGAGAGAAACTGGAAACCGGAACCCCTGGCGTGTTTACCTGCGGTTCCCCGCAACTGTTGGGTCACTATTACGAACCTGCTTTGGGTCAACGGATTGAAGGATTAGGTCTATTGGATTTTGTCAGTAAGCATCCTGGACCTAATGCCCGTCGCTGCATTGGCAATGTCGTCTTTGAGTTAACCGCCTCTCCCCTCGCCCAAGACTTAGAACAGATGCTGGGACGTAAGCCGATTGTGATTGGCTTTGAAAATCATGGCGGGCGTACCTATTTGGGGAACGTCTCCCCCCTGGGTAAGGTGGTGAAAGGCTACGGGAATAACGGCGAGGATGGCATGGAAGGGGCATTTTATCGAAACGCGATCGCGACCTACTCCCATGGTCCACTTTTGCCCAAGAATCCCTTTATCGCCGATTGGCTGATCCAAACCGGATTAAAACAAAAGTACCAAACCCCTATCACTTTGACGCCCCTAGATGATACGTTAGCAAAGCAAGCACGGGCAGCGATGTTAAAACGCCTCTCGCTGACCAACCTGGCTCAAGAACCCGTAAACTGTTGAGATAGGCATTATGCCAATCAATGGCTTAAGTTAGGCTAGAGCCAGCTAAGGCTGGGCTGTCAGTCAAGGGAATGCCATCGTTATCGTAATTCAATTCGCTTACGCTTAAGAGAAAATTGCAAGCAGGGATATGACCGGAAAAGTAATTGATAGCAGTACTACAGGGATTCTAATTCTCCTACTCCCGATCGCGTTTGTATTCGTCCTGTTGTTTAAAACGTGGCCCTATCTGCTTGCGCTTTTGGTTGTGATTATTCTGTTGAAAATTTGGCAACAGTATCGGTGGCTGCAATGGAGTAAGCAAGTCAATCCCTTCTTCAATCAGCTGATCAAAGACAATCAGGGTTGCTTGACGCCTCTCGACTTGTCCATTAAAGCCAACATCTCTGGAACCGCTGCCCAGCGATATTTGGATAGAAAGGCAGAAGAATTTGGGGCGAAGCGTCGAGACTACGAGGATAAAGGTATCGTCTATTACTTTCTCACGGCTAATGCACTGGGAAGTATCTTTGACAGTAGTGAACCGCTACCGGAACAAGAGTCTGAATCCTTTACCAATCAAGCCCCAAAGCTGGTTCAATGGCTGATGGAAGATGAAGAGGATGAGGATGAGACGGAGGAGGAGATAGAGGATAAGTCCAGTCCTTGGGAATCTGAGACGGAGGAAGCGGACATTCCGGAAAAACTCGAATCCCCGCCGGAGAAGCCATCACCTCAATCTGAGCAATCTGAGGATGAAGAGAAAGAGGGTCAGGCTTTGATTCAGGCAGAATTAGCCAAACGACTCGATGTTCATTCGAGTACGATTGGCAAGCGCAAATCTGATCCGGATTTTGCCCAATGGAGTCAAAGTAAAGATCCAGACGGAGTTGCTTGGGAATATTCACCGGAGACGAAGGAGTTTTTGCCTGTGGAGGACGAGTCTTAGTTGTTATTGGTCATTTGTCCTTTGTCATTGGTCTTTTGAGCAGTTGAACGGAACCGAAAAATAGGCGATCGCGAACCGACGGTGTACAATAATCCATTTGGGCTTCATACTATACCATCATTGCCATGAAGATTGTTACACGTCTGATTGTGTCTACCCTAGCGCTGTTTTCAGTGACAACAGTTCAGATTACCGCAACGGCTAGACCCCTAAACGAATCTGAGCAAGAAGTCGAAGCTCAAATTCGGGCAGTCATTGAAGCCCAAGACGAGGAGGGCTATCAATTGGTATTTCCGCGAACGGTAGCCAGACTCTCTAGAGGGGCGCAAGCACCAAAGACGGTATTTTTATCGCCCAGTCGAGAGTATAGTTTCGTTGCCGTTTGCGATAAGAGTTGTGAGGACGTGGATATAATTGTCGAAGATATGCAAGGTAATGTCATCGCATCTGATATGACCGATTATGCCGTCGCTGTTGTTCCTTTTGTTCCTCCAGCAGAGGATAGGTATGAGATTAATGTCAAAATGAGTAAATGCTCGTCTAGGAACAGAAGTTGTGATTTTGGTTTAGGCGTCTTTGTTAAGGCAGAGGAGTGAACTAAGTAGGTGGGGACAATTAAAGTTAACTGTGGGGATCGTCATTTGTCATTTGTCATTTGTCATTTGTTCAATCACTTCCTTCGGCTTCAACTTGAGCGCGGAATTGGCTCAGTGCTTGGGCAAAGGGGGATTTTGTATTTTGTGTAGCCTGGATGGGGGGGTGGAGACGACTGAGGAGGAAATCAACGAATAGCAATACCTCTGGTAGCTCCCTTTCAGGAAGAAGCTTCAATCGCTCTATGATTTGCTCTTGGGTCGTGTTCATGGGCTAATAAGCTTGCTGAGTAAGCTGTTCGGCATTTAAATAGGGTATAATTAAAATAGGAAATCCGAAAAACGAAAAAAATATGCCAGCCAAAAATTATTTGAAACCCGCTCAAAAAGAAAAATTACAAGTTGCTCTAAAAACCGAGAAAAATGCAGA